>JAAZEZ010000038.1 GCA_012511975.1 Bacteroidales bacterium
CGTGTGTACCGGTAGCACATACTGAGAGATAGGGATAGTGCGCAGGATTGCCAAGAACAACACCCACTTCCTTAGGCATTCTCTGTATTTCGAGCGTGAGTATCTTGAGCTGTTCCAGTACCGGTGGTACGCAAGCAGGTATCATACCGAGATCCTCAGCGCAAGTGAGCATATTAGTGGCAGTAATCAACTGAGGCAGTCGGCGCATTGCCGCATCTTGCCAAAATTCGTTGTGCCTTGTATAGAAAAACTCATCATAAAGCCGGTTGAATGCCGATTTTTCCTCTTCAGAGAGCGCCTTGTAACTATAAGTATATTGGGCGGATATTCTCGGATGGAAGCATCCGAAATTGTTAGGATCTTTCACAAAGAGCACTTCTCCTGCAAGTGCCATTATGCCATCCTTGAGATCATTATCCTCTTTGCCATCAAACCAGGCCTCAATAAGTTTCTGGTTGGAAAATTCAGGCTTGAGAGTAAACACATCCAACTCATTTGAATCAAGGAAGGTCTCCTGTACCATCTGACATCTCTCCCCGAACATTTCGCGAAGCATATAATATCGGATATAGGGGGTAGCATGACGGTCATACCTGAAATCAAAACCGCGCGACATCATATCCTCATAGGAATAAGGCATGGCGGGATTAAAATGTCCCATAAGGCCGAGCACTTGATCGGAAGGCACCTCCCAGATCCTGAAAAATCCAAGAACATGGTCAATGCGGTATGCATCGAAATATTCCGCCATCTTGGCGAAACGTCTCTTCCACCAACTGTAACCATCTTCGGCCATCCTGGCCCAATTATAGGTCGGAAAGCCCCAGTTCTGACCTTTGACTGAAAAGTCATCAGGTGGAGCACCCGCTTGTGCATCCATATTGAAATAATGCGGTTCACTCCAGGCCTCCACGCTTTGGGGGGTGATACCTATCGGAATATCACCTTTTATAGCAATTCCTCTGGAATGGGCATAGTCACGGGCATCCAGCATTTGGAGATGAAGATGGTACTGTAGATATACATAGTATCTCATTTCCCGGCCGGAACGCACATTTTTCCAAAGTGTATTCACCTTCTTCCGGTCATAAACAGAGTATTTTGCCCAACGGGAAAAGTCAGCTGTACCATATTTATCCCTCAGAACACAGAAGGCCGCATAAGGGAGAAGCCATGCGCTATTAGCCTCAAAAAAGTCCTTGAACCCGGGTTTCTCCATAAATGCACCGCCATCCTGCTCGAAAAGTGTACGGCACCAGGCATCCTTTAGGCGCAGCACCCTTTCGTAATCGAGACTCTCGAGAGCATTGAGAGACTTTCGTTCAGACTCGAACTTCTTTGCCTTGACTGTATCTTCCACCTTTCCAAGGAGAGAGGGATTGATATAGATCGGATGCAAGGCCATTATAGAAATTCCCGAATAGGGATAGGAATCAGTCCAGGTGCCGGTAGACCAGGTGTCATTTATCGGTAGAAGCTGAATAATTCTCTGCTGTGTAATGGTGGCCCAATCCACCAATTTTCTAATATCGGTAAAATCACCTATTCCGTAGCCATCTTCACTTCGCAACGAAAATATAGGAACCGCTACTCCGGCAAAACGTGGAGTACGTGGTGGAAAAGTGGTTACGCCACACTCATATCGAATAGAGTCGCCCTTTGCAAGAACAGGAACCTCCAGAGTTCTATTATCACAAGTTTCCCAGATGCAGGCGGACTCTCCTATGAGCTTAATAAATTTAAACCTCACCACTTCAGGCAGAAGTGACGCATCCAAGGCTACCTCCCACCTGCATCCGGAGATAGGACGCATGGGCAGAGCTTTAAGCGGATTCCAGTTTCCGAGAGCATCGCACTCACCGCAAATAGAGATTGAGTCGTCTGATTGAACCAGAGGCGCAGTCACTCTTATAACGAGCTCCTTTGCATAATCTGACTCCACCGGAGCCTTTAGACTCTCCCTCCTATAAAAGACATTTGCAAAGGGAGCAGAAAGAAAAGCGGAATGGTCGCTGCTCCCCTGCCACATATCATGCAATGTAATATTACCGGAGCGTGTATCGGTTGAAATATTTCTGGGCTCACCCACCTCAACCAAAATACCTGAAGGACTCTTAAGTATATATTTATATGAAAAAATGCCTGAAGGGTTTTTAATCTCGGCTTTCCAGTTTCCCTCATCCGAGTAACTCATCGGAAGGGCACGGGAATAATCCCACTCACCGAGTTCAGGGAGTGACCCCGCAACAAATAATTGCTGACCAAAACGGGTCTTGTATTCAATATTGAAACTGATCACTGTTTTTGAGGTTTTAAGTTTGCTCGCAAAAATAGGAAAAATCTAACTATTCCATAAGATAATCTTCAGGTATGTTCAAGATTTTTTAGTGATTTGTTATCTTTGCATCATGGCAAAGACAAAATCAGCATGGTTCTGCAGTTCCTGCGGTAATGAAAGTCCGAAATGGATGGGACGCTGCCCCGCTTGTGGCGAATGGAATACTATGGTGGAGGAGCCAAAAATCTCTTCCGGCACCGGGGGCGGGGTTTCCGGACGTAACCGTGCTTTCCTACAAACACAGGAGGCACGTCCTCAGCTACTGACGGGAATTAAATTTGATGAAGAACAGAGATTTTCCATTGGAAATACTGAACTGGACAGAATTCTTGGAGGTGGAATGGTACAGGGCTCGATGATACTCATAGGAGGAGAGCCGGGCATCGGCAAGTCGACTCTCTCCCTACAGATTCCACTCCATGCCCAAGGACTCAGGACCCTCTATGTATCAGGAGAAGAGAGTGCGGTCCAGATTAAACTCCGCGCCCAACGATTGCAAGGAGATGACTCCCAATGTTATGTGTTGGGAGAAACCCTGCTGGAAAATATCCTGGTGCAGGCTAAAGAGGTAAAGCCTTCTTTGCTCATCATCGACTCAATACAGACTATCTATAGCGAAAACATCGAATCTTCCGCCGGTAGCGTCTCGCAGGTAAGGGAATGCGCCTCAGTTTTGCTACGCTATGCAAAGGAGAGCAATGTACCGGTAATTCTGATCGGACACATCACCAAAGATGGCGCCATCGCAGGCCCAAAGATCCTGGAGCACATTGTGGATGTAGTACTGCTATTTGAAGGCGATACAAAGGGTGCCTACCGCATCCTTCGCAGCATTAAAAACCGTTTCGGATCCACCGATGAACTTGCAGTTTTCGAGATGACCGGCAGTGGCCTTCGGGGAGTCTCCAATCCATCAGAAATTCTCATGCCTATGCACAAGGATGATTTGAGCGGAGTAGCAGTAAGCGCCATGATGGATGGCACAAGGCCCTTTCTAATTGAGATCCAAGCATTAGTGAGTACGGCGGCATACGGTACTCCACAGCGCTCCACTACCGGATTTGATGTCAGACGACTCAATATGCTGCTTGCTGTGCTGGAAAAACGCGCAGGATTTAGGCTTGCTGCCAAAGATGTATTTCTCAACATTGCAGGAGGATTGAGAGTCAGCGACCCGGCGTGTGATCTGGCTATAGTTGCCGCAATTCTCTCCTCCAATTTTGATCTCTATATCAGTCCGAAGATTTGCTTTGCTGCAGAAGTGGGACTGAGTGGTGAGATTCGCCCTGTCAGCCAGGTGGAAAGACGTATTGCTGAGGCCGAGAAACTCGGATTTGAACAGATTTTCATCTCTTCATACAACAAAGAAAGTTCTTTTGCAAAGCGTCCGGAAGGTGGCATCACCGTCACTCCCATTTCCGACATTCCAATGCTTTGCAAGAAATTATTCAAATAATCTCTTAGTGTGAGTTACGCAAAAAACAACTTTTTTGTTATATAAAATCAAACCCCTCGAAATCACACGATTAAGAGGGGTTTTTGTGCTCGGGACGGGAATCGAACCCGTACGGGCATCACTGCCCACAGGATTTTAAGTCCTGCGTGTCTACCTATTCCACCACCTGAGCCAGGTATGGGGCTATTGCCTTGGAGTTGCAAATGTACGAAATAATTGGAGTTTGGCAATATCATATAAAAAAATGCTGCCCGACAAAGCCGGGCAGCATAAATCACTTTAAATTGAGTAGTGAACTGTTAGTTAAAATACTTGTTGTTCAAAACTACTTTTCTCAACTCATTCTGGTTGCCTTCATAAACATCCAGACCCTTGGTTTTTTCAAGATACTTCTGAGCATTCTTGGAGTCACCCTTGAGGAGGTAGCAGCAAGCAATGTTGTTCATAACTTCGTCTGAATCACCGGCCTTCTCATAGTATGCTATTGCCTGATCATAGTTACCGGCATCAGCTTCAGCCTTTGCAGCAATTGCATAGAGACTCTCGTTGTCATAGATCTCTACGGCTTTTTCGAGTACCTCGGGATCGGGATCAACTGCGAGAAGCTGGATGTAATCGTTCTCTGTGAGCTGGTAAGGATCATTTCTGAACAATACCATAGCATGCTCTCTGTTAAAGCCCTTGAGTTGGTATGAAACAGTACAGTCAGCAAAACGTGACCTCGGATATACCTGATCAAAAATCACTCTGTAGGGTCTGCCCCTGTCAATTCTCTTTATAGCAGCTTCTCTGGCGTCCAGGTTGGCATTGTTTGCTATTGCAGCCTCGAGCTCATCCTTCGAAGCCTTTACAGTAGGATCATCGGTAGTTGCGATAAAGTCAATCACATCATCCCAGTACTCACCATTACCGGATACCAGGTAAATGCTCTCGGGGAAGTCGTATTTACCTGCAATGATACCCTTGAGAGTAGCAGCACGTCTTTCAGAAAGTCTCTGATTGTAGGCCACTGTTGCCTCAGGAGATGCCCAACCACCGATCTGAATACTTGCAACTGTAAAGTTAGGTTGATTGAGTGTACCCAGAAGTGCGAGAGCATCCTGGTTCTCGAGATAAGACTCAACAGACCTGGAAACATTTACAGGATAATAAAGTTTGGTCTTGAGAGCCCTGATAGGGTCGATATCAACCAAAACGGGAGTAACTGAAGTCCAGAGAGGATCAACTACGAGCGGTTTGCTGAGATAAGGAACATCGCAAACCTCTTCGGTACCGCACAAGTTTTCAATACAATCGGGATTGTAAGTGCCCTTCTGTGTGGTCACTGTAAATTTGGCGTCATCCATCCATTCCTCATAGGGAAGAAGAGTGTTTGTTTCGATAGTGAGGTATTCTCCCTTCTTCGCAGTGTAGAATTTTACACGGTTGGGGTCGCATACCTTGTAGAGTTGCTCTTCAACCCACATACTACGATACCTTTCTCCGGGAGCGCTGATGACCAGAATCTCGACAACCTTCTTGGCTTTGGTATCAGCATCCCTTACAGCCGGAGTCAGAATCAGCGCAGTACACTGTTCGATAACGTCGGGAGCTACTGTGATGGTGTAGTTGGTAACCAGGCCTGTAAGATCCGCATTGGGAGCAATGTCTTTTACAGCCACTACAATTTTGCCTTCACAGAGTTCAACCTTGTCAGCCTTGGCGTTAGCAGAGAATGTTGTAACAAGCAGCACAGCCGCCATTAGCAAGAATTTACCCATTTTTTTCATCATGTTTTGTTTTAAGTTACTTATTATTAATCTTCTTGTTAATCGTTAATGCTCTTTTTTCGATACAATTGGCAATGCCAAAGATAGGAAATAATTTGTAAATAATAATAATATTTTTTAAATATTTTTCATCTGCAATGCATCGGAGGGTTGGATTTTGGAGTTTCGAGTTCTGAGTTCCGAGTTCTGAGTAAATTTTTTAGTATGAAGTTGTGGGTATTTAGTATTGATAATATGGACGTGAAATATTAGTTATTGGATATAAATCGTTGCCCTTTGGGGTATAATCTTCATTGTTTATTACCAATTGCACATGTAAATTTATAATTTTCCCAAACTATTCACTCTTAAGCCTTTACTCAGAATTTAATCGTAACTCAAATATCAAAACTCGCTAACTCAGAACTAAATACTCCATACTCAGAACTAACCCTATGCCTGGCGTTTTATAGAAGCTATATGAATAAGCTTGAAAAGTTCTTCTATAAATTCCGGATCGAGGCCACGGGATAGTGCACCGCTACGTGTCTTCTCAAGAATCTCTTCCCAACGTTGTTGCTGCAGAATAGTAATATTGCTCTGCCGCTTCTGTTCGCCTATCTGATCTACCACTCCCATTCTGAGTTCAAGTATTTCCAAAATGTTGTCGTCGAGCGAATCGATGCGTGCCCTGAACTCCTGTAATCTTCTACTTAATTCTTCGTCTTCAGGAACGCTGCTGCGTATTTGAATATTGTCGAACATCCGGGCCAGAGAGCCCGGCTCAATCTGTTGTTCTGAATCACTGAGTGCAGAGTCGGGTGATATGTGACTCTCGATAAAAAGTCCATCAAAGCCCAGATCCATTGCCATCTGCGATACTTCGTAAAGAAGCTCGCGCTTGCCGGCTATATGGCTGGGATCACAAAGTATCCTCAAATCGGGACGTTTGCGCATAAGGTCAATTGGCACCTGCCACTTAGGCTCGTTGCGGTAACGACCTTTCTCATAGAAAGAAAAACCCCGGTGAATAACAGAAATGTCTTTAATGCCTGCCATTTCAAGCCTTTCAACGGCCCCGAGCCATAGGTCAAGGTCTGGATTGAGGGGGTTTTTCACAAAAACAGGGATATCCACTCCCTTAAGGACGTCTGCCAGATCCTGTACTGCGAAGGGGTTAGCCGTTGTGCGAGCTCCGATCCAAATCATATCGATACCGGCCTTTAGCACTGCTTCCAGGTGGGCTGCTGTTGCCACCTCTACAATGACTTTCAGACCGGTTTCGCGGCGCACTCGCTGCAACCAGGGAAGGCCTCTCTCTCCCACCCCTTCAAAAGTACCGGGACGGGTGCGAGGTTTCCATAATCCCGCTCTATAGGCTATGTGGCGGTAATCTTTCCTGCCAGCAAAAATATCAACAAGAGCAGATGCTGTAGCCAGCACCTGCTCTTCTGACTCGGCACTGCAGGGTCCGCAGATGATTTGTATCATTATACTGTCATTATCTCCTTCTCTTTATCGGCAAGCAAGTCGTCAACATTCTTGGTATAGGTATCGGTCTCTTTCTGAATGTCAACTTCGGAAACTTTTACCACATCCTCGGGCATCCCCTCTTTTTGGAGCTTCCTAAGTATATCTATAGCTTCGCGACGAGCATTGCGAATGCTGATCTTGGCATTTTCGCCGGCAGTTCTTGCTGTCTTTACCAATTCGCGACGACGCTCCTCTGTCAGAGCAGGTACATTGATACGGATCTGTTCTCCATTATTCTGTGGAGTAAATCCTATATTGGCATCCATAATGGCCTTTTCAATGGCAGGAATCATCTTTTTATCCCAAGGCTGAATGATAATGGTCTTGGCATCGGGGGTATTGATGCTGGCTACCTGGGGAACGGGGGTCATCGATCCGTAATAATTGACCATAACTGCGTTGAATACCGCCGGATTGGCCTTGCCTGCACGGTAGGTTTTGAGATCTTCGTCCAGAAACTCCACGGCCTCAGCCATCTTTTGACTGGTCGAAGCAATGATTTCTTTTGCTTTCTCTATCATCATTATCAGTTTTGAATATTAAATAATCGTTTTAACATGGTTTGAGACTATCGTGCCCACCTCCTCTCCGGCAACGAGCCGTTTGAGGCCGCCTTCTTCGTTTATGTTGAAGACAACAACAGGCATATCGTTCTCTCTGCAAAGAGTGAATGCGGTCTGATCCATCACACGAAGATTATCCTCAATAACTTTGTCAAATGTAATGGAACGATATCTCACCGCATCCGTATGTTTTTTGGGATCCTTGTCATAGACTCCATCTACTTTTGTGCCTTTCAAAAGGGCATCCGCGCCAAGTTCGCAGGCTCTGAGAGCTGCCGCGGAATCAGTAGTAAAGAAAGGGTTGCCTGTACCTCCGGCCACTACAGCCACTCCACCTTCTTCCATATACTCGAGGACCTCGTCACGCATATAATACCTCGCCATAGGACGCATCGGCGTGGCGGTGAAAACCTCCGCCTTAAGCCCCGCATTCCTTAACGAAAGGGAGAGTCCTATACTGTTAATGACAGTAGCCAGCATACCCATCTGATCTCCTCTAACCCGATCAAATCCGCGTTCCGTGCCGGCCAAACCCCGGAAAATATTACCACCACCGATGACAATGGCAACCTGCACACCACGGCGTACCACGGAAGCAACAGCCTCGGCATAACAAGCCATCACATCTTCATCGAGTCCTACTCCATCAGAACCTCCTATGGCCTCGCCACTGAGCTTCAATAAGATCCTGTTGTACTTCATACAATTGTCTATTGTTTGGTTTTTACAACTAACAAAAGTAGTTAAATATTATGATTTTTACAACTAAAGGTCTATATTTGCGCTCTCAAATTAAGATACAAAAATTGACTTATGGCAAATATATTCACTTCGTCCATCGGAAAAAAGGTTATCATGAGCATCAGCGGATTGTTCCTGATCCTTTTTCTTCTGCTTCACATGAGCCTGAACTTCACCTCCATCTTCAGTGAGGAGACATTCCGGCAAGTATGTGACTTTATGGCTCTCCCCATCGTAAGCATTCTGGTACCCGTGCTTGCTTTCGGATTTATAATCCACATCGTGTACGCATTTATTCTCACTCTCAGCAACATCAGGGCTCGTGGAGGCTATAACCGTTATGCAGTGCCCAATAAAGCACCTACCGATTCATGGGCTTCACGCAATATGATTGTTCTCGGTATCATCGTGGTTCTGGGTCTCGTTTTACACCTAACACATTTCTGGGCTGACATGCAGCTGGCAGAGTGGATGGGCAAAGAATCTGCCAACCCCAACGAGCTGATGACCGCCACCTTTGGAAATATATGGATTACCATCATTTATCTGATCTGGTTCGCAGCCATCTGGTTCCACCTTACTCACGGTTTCTGGAGCGCATTCCAATCCATCGGTCTGAGCAATACTATATGGTTTAAAAGATTGAAGGTGATCGGCATTGTGATAGTCACCGTGCTTATGGGAGGGTTTGCCCTGACAGCCATTTACGCCTACTTGAAAGCAAACGGAATAGTCTAGAGAAAAAGTTGCTGCATTATCCCATCCGAGACAAATAATCTCTCTTTCGGAATTCGGATAATGTCGCCTTCAGATATTATATCTCCGGTGCTCGTAAGATGTTCGAGCACCGGTTTTATTTTTGCCAGTCTCGAATTCTCAAGAGAGGAGAGAGAGAGGCCGGCAACTTTTCTTAATCCAAGCATTATCTGTTCATTGAATTTATCATCCTCCGACAGGATTTCATCGTTTCTTATCTTGAGCGAAACATTGCCCTCCATTGCCCCGATATAACTCTTCATATCTGCAATATTCGAGCAACGGCAGCTGCGACCGTCAAAAGAGTGCGCCGAAGCTCCCAACCCAAGATAGGGTACTCTCTCCCAATACGAGGAGTTGTGAATCGATTCTCGTCCGGGAATAGCGAAATTAGAGATCTCATACTGACGGTAACCTGCCTGCTCAAGCATCTGCTGCAAAATAGAATAGTGTGCAGCGCAAATCTCTTGAGGGGGCTCGTGGTAGTGGTCGGAATCGGCAAGCAAAGCAAGTTCAGTACCCGGTTCAATGCTCATCTGGTAACAGGAAACATGTTCCGGGGAAAGAGCAGTAAGCTGTGCAATATTATCTCTCCATTGCTCATCGGAAAGCCCTTCAAAACCAAAGATCAAATCAAGTGAAATATTGTTAAAACCAGCCTCCCGCGCCCTGATGAAAGCCTTAATTGCCTGAGCAGAAGTATGTCTGCGTCGCATCCAGACAAGATGTTCATCGCAAAAAGACTGAACTCCTATACTTAGTCTGTCGACTCCTGCACGACGCCATCCCTCAAGCTTTTGAGGGGTCACGTCATCGGGATTGGCCTCCAGGGTAAACTCATGAAGAATTTTGATTCCAAACGCATTGCGCACTACATCTGCCAGATCTGCGATCTCTTCAGCATCCAAAAGCGAAGGAGTGCCCCCACCCATGTAAATGGTATCGGGGAACACTCCTGCAAAAAAATCGACTCTTTCCGAAATCTCGGACTTCAGGGCATCCAAATAGCGCCTGTGCTGTACTCTGCCTTTAATCTCCGAATAGAAATCGCAATAGAGGCAAAAAGAGGAACAGAAAGGCAAATGGATATAGATGCCCGCCATGACAGCGCTCTACCTCAAGAGCAGATCCGCACTGCCAAGTTTGATTTCTGAAGAGTAAACCTCAACATTGTAGATACCCTTCACGAAACCCTGGCCACTGGCAAAGTAGATGCAAACTTCTACCTCATCGCCCTGGTAATCAACCTCGCGTGAAGCAGAATAAATCATCTCCTCACCATCAACCGTAAAGATCCTTTGCTGATCGCCGGTCATCAGGATACCGTCGGGACCTTTCACTCTGATGTAGATAATCTTGGGTCCCTTCTCTGCAATAGAGTTCACGATCAGACTGAGGCAGGTGCGAAGCTTCTCCACACGACTGCTGCGGTCTGTCTCCTTGTTGGAGGCATTGATAGCCGAAAGTACTACACCCCTGGCCTTTACCACTGCGCCGGCGGATGCCTTGGCAGATAAAGCCTCTGTGGTGGTTACCAGCTCGTCATACTGCTTACGACTCTCCTCAGCCTCTTGACGTGCTTCCGTCGCCTGCTGGCGCAGAGCGGTATTGAGGGTGTTGAGAGAATCTATTTGGACGATATAGCCTTTCATGATGGAACGAAGCGTGCCGAGCTCCTTTTCGTACTGACGAATTTTAGACCTGTTGGTAGCCTCGGTCTTCTGAAGACGCTCGATTAGCTGTCCAACCTTTTCTCTCTCTACATCAAGCGAGTCGTTGATCGCCTGATTGATGGAGGTAAGGGTGGCATAATCATTTTGGAGGGCAACCAGTTCAGTGGTAAGGTCCTCTTTTTCGAGATTAAGGTCCTTAACCAATTTGTGTTTGCTTACCCAAACAAATACCAGCACTCCCAGAAGGACTGCTGCCACAACGGATAATGTGATTACAATTTTTTTCATCATATAACTGTTTTGTGGTTTTCCTTATTATGCTACAAAAATAATTCCTTTTTTTGAAACATAGTATTAAATTTGCAGAAAACAGTCAAAACAAATCATTATTTACTAAACAATATGGCTATGAAGTATCTTATCCGCTCTATAAAGTACTTAATCTATTTCCTGATTCTATTTTTCATCATAGTGGGTTTACTATTCCTATGGCAGCATGCCAAGAATCCCGACATTACCTTTTCGGGACTTTTCCGGGAGGGAGCAATGCCTAAACTGGTCATTTTCTTTCTGCTGGTAGCTGCTATATACCCCGCACTGGGATTTGTCAAAAGAAAATTTCACCTCAACGGTGATTACTCAAAGTATGCAGATACTATCGAAGATACACTCAAGGATGCAGGATACGTAGTAGATAAAAAAGATGATGAAAAGGTTATTTTCAGACACAGCAAGGCGATGACACGCCTTACCAGAATGTATGAAGATGCCATAAAATTCGATCTGACGCAGGACCCTATTGTGGTTGATGGATTTCGTAAGGATGTGGATCGCATACTGCGCGCCATCAGTTACCGCATTACGCGCGGAGAAGAGGAAAATACCTCAAACGAGGCCTAATTATAACGAACAGCAAAAATGAAAGAAGTTGCAAGGTACACGGAACCCTATTTGGCTCACATTGCCAAAGGGTTACTTGAAAGCGAAGGTATAACCGCAGCGGTTCTGAATGAAAATTCATCACTGCCCGGCCTATGCAATATGTATGACGGGGCTATTAAACTGGTGGTGAATGACGAGGACTACGACCTGGCACTCAAAGTGCTGGCAGCCGACTCCAGTTCGGAATAAAACTCCTCGCCATACCTGAATATGATGGGATTCCTGAGAAATTTATAGACGGGGATCCCTTCTTTTCTGCCTTTTTCGAAAGCACAGTCACAGATTGGCCAACGATGGATGTTTAACGCAGTTAATCCACTTGATAGTTTGGAAACCCTGATGGGATAGAGGCGACAGGATATCGGCTTTGCGAAATCGCACCTTCCGGCACAAAATGCCCTCTCTATGGCACAAAAGCAGTTAGCGCCCTCAAACCTGGTATAGACGCACTCCTCTCTGTCACCGATAAGCGGTGTTACCAGATCACCATCCATATCTATCTCTGAAAAACCCTTCTTCTCTACCTGAGCACGTCCTTCAGCACTCATCCAGGCTGCATAGTTCGGGTATTCCGCTTTTAGAATATCAACTTCCGTCTCCTCCAGAGGTGCGCCGCTATCGCCCACAATACAGCAAATACCTCCGCATTTTTCGTAATCACAACTAAAATATTCGGTGAGGATTTCCAAAGAAACTAGTATGTCGCCTATCCGTATTATTGAAGGGTACATTTTATTTTTTTTGCAAAAATAAAGATAAGTTTCTAATTTTGGCCGGATTTATGCAATAGAGATTAGTAAACGAATTTAATTACAATATATGATGAAAAAGATTTTTGTTACATTTTTTGTTGCCCTCTTTACAATGGGCGTTTCAATGGCTCAGGATCTTGGTCAGGCAACAGAACTTTTCAACAATGCAGGTATGACACTTCAGGAGGGCAACGAGAGTGCCGCTTTGGATCTTTTCCAGAAGGCTATGGATATGGCCTTGCAACTTGGCGAAGAGGGTACCGCAATCGTTACCGAATGTAAAACAGTTATACCGCAACTTATGCTGAAGCTGGGCAAGGATATGATTAGAGATGGTAATATAGACGATGCCATAGTAAAGATCAAAAAGGCCGCCGAAAAAGCCACCGAATATGAAAACGAAGGTGTATTCCTTGAGGCAAACGACCTTCTCGGCCAACTCAAGATCAATCAACTGATGGGAGTTGCCAACGATCTGCTCACTGCGAGAGAATATGCTGAGGCTTATGAGGCATACAAAGATGTAATAGCTGTAGACCCCAATAATGCCAACGCATATTTCCGTATGGGACAAGCTGCTAACGCGGCCGACAATACTGACGCTGCAGAAGAAGCCTTCCTCAAGGCAAAAGAACTTGATGAGAGCATTGCAGATAATGTTGACAGACAGCTTTCAACCGTATTCATTAAAAAGGCTGTCGCCTGCCAGAGAGCAAAAGACCTCAAAGGTGCTATGGAAAATGCTCAGAGATCCATTGAGTTTAGTGATAACGCCAACGCTCAGAAGATTGTCGGTCTTTCAGCTCTCGGTCTGAAACAAAATACTGTAGCAGCAGAGGCACTCAAGGCATATCTCGCAATGAGCCCCGATGCAAGAGACAGAGTTCAGATCGTATATCAACTTGGAACAGCCCTAATCGGTGCCGGCCAGACCGGAGAAGCTTGCGGTTACTTCAAGGAAATTGCACAGGATCCCAAATGGGGTGAAGCTGCAAGATATCAGATAACCGTCCTTAAATGCAAATAGAGCTTGAGCTTCTCGCTCCGGCGCGTAATAAAAGTATCGGCATTGCAGCGATAGACTGTGGTGCCGATGCTGTATATATAGCAGGCCCCTCTTTCGGGGCCAGAGAGGCTGCAGGAAACTCCGTTTCGGATATACGAGAACTTGCGGACTATGCACATAGATACTCCGCGAAGGTATATGCGGTAGTCAATACTATTATCTATGATGATGAACTTGAAGCTGTCGAAAAACTCCTTTGGGAACTTTACAATGCCGGTGTAGATGCTTTCATAGTGCAGGACCTGGGCATTTTCCGAATGAAGAGACCTCCCCTGCCTCTTTTTGCCTCCACCCAAACACACATAAGAACCCCGCAACAAGCTCAATTCCTCTCCTCTCTCGGTTTTAAAAGGCTGATCCTGGAACGCCAGCTCTCACTTGCACAAATTAAGGAAATAAGACTTAGCACAACTTGCGACCTTGAATTCTTTATCCATGGAGCAATTTGTGTTTCTTACAGTGGACAGTGCTATCTGAGTCAACATCTTGCCGGCCGTAGCGCCAACCGCGGAGCCTGCATCCAGGCTTGTAGGTCAGACTACGATCTGGTGGACAGCAATGGCAAGGTACTTGTCAGAAACAGACCGCTGCTCTCACTAAAGGATTTGAATTTAAGTGCGCACATCCCCGCACTGATTGAGGCAGGCATCACCTCCTTTAAAATTGAAGGAAGGCTCAAGAACGCCTCTTACGTAAAGAATGTAGTGAAGGAGTATCGCCACATAATTAACGAATTTATTAGCAGCAATCCGCAATACTGCAAAGCATCTGCAGGTGAAATTCGCGGAGGATTTACCCCGGACATGGAGGCCACTTTCAATCGTGGCTACACTTCCTGTTTCATTGATGGGAGAAGGGATCTCTGGGCCTCTTCTGACGGAGCTAAATCTATGGGAGAGTACCTGGGAGAGATTGAATCCGTCAAAGGCAATTGGATTACCATCTCCCACGACAAAGAGCTCAAGAATGGTGACGGGTTGGCGGTTGTTTCCCCTTCGGGAGAAATCACCGGATTTCGGGCGGATGTGTGCGAAGGTAACCGTGTACGCATCAAAGATACATCCGCATTGACCAAAGGTATGAAGGTCTACCGCAATCTCAACACTGCTTTCGAGAAAGAGTTGGAGAATAATATGCCTAAACGATTGATTGAGGCTACCATCAACTACAGTTCTAAAGCAGGAGTAACTACCTTCGAGGCTGTCAGCTGCCGCGACAAGGCGACTTTCACTTTTGAGGACGATAATCCTCAGGCAGAAAAACCGGAACAAGCTCTGGAAACTCTTTCAAGGCAGTTAAGCAAAAATTCCGGGCAATATATTTTTAAGCTCGGAAATGTGGGTTTTGACATCATACGATTTTATCAAACTTCCGTGCTCAATGGCATCAGACGCCAACTTGCTGAGGCGCTTAAAGAGGCTACTCTACGCAGAATGGAAGAGAGCAAAAGGATACCGGCTGATGATATGGTTACTCAAGCGGCAGCCAAATATCCCGAAGAACATCTGAGCTATCTGGCCAATTGTTCCAACCATCTCAGCAAGGAACTCTATTTGAAGTGTGGAGTACAATCGGTGGATCCGGCTTACGAAATTGAAGCTCCTGAAGGAGTGCAAGTAATGCGAACAAAGTATTGTATCAAATATGAACTCGGACTCTGCCATAAACATCCGGATGGTAGAAAAAAAGCTGCTTCTGTCAGGGAACCGCTTTACCTGGCTAACAGGAATTATAAATTGAGATTGGAATTTGATTGCAAAAATTGCGAAATGATTGTAATTTTGTAGTCTAGACCAACAAGAGACGCAGAATGAGATTTGGAGATGTTATAGGAGATAAGGCACTCAAGGAAAATCTTATAAGGATGGTTGAGCAGAAACGGCTCTCTCACGCCATTCTTTTCAGAGAGGAACCTTGTGGTGGAGGTCTTGCTTTTGCCCTGGCGCTTGGTCAGTATGTCAACTGCCGGCACCGAAGCGACGTAGATTCCTGTGGTACCTGCCCTACTTGCAATCAATTTCAGAAGCTTATCCACCCCGACCTGCATTTCGCATTTCCTGTCAATAGTTCCAAGGATGTGGCGGAAAGTCAAAAAGGACGACCGATTTCCGACTATTTTATCGAAAACTGGAGGGAACTCGTGCTGAATGATCCTTATTTTACGGAACAAGACCTTTACGAAGCTATAGGTATTGATAATAAGAGCGGCAACATCAGTGTTCATGAGGCTAGACGTATCATCGAAAGGTTGATGTTACGCTCTTTTGAGGCCGATTACAAGGTGATGGTGATATGGCTTCCCGAAAAAATGAACCAGGAGTGTTCCAATAAGCTCCTCAAACTTCTCGAAGAGCCCACTGCAGGCACACTTTTCCTGTTGGTATCACAGGCCCCCGAGAAGCTCCTTACAACCATACGCTCAAGATGCCAGCTCATAGAGATACCTCCGTTGACCGAGGAGCAGCGTCAAAGCCACCCTCAGCTCACGTCACAGGATCCGGCTGAATATCGTGACCTGCTGACCGGACTTATTGAGGCCGGTATCTCCAAAAAATTGATTGATACCTTTGCCATCTGGGAAACACTCTCAGATATGGGCAGGGAGAAGCAGAAAGAATTCTGCCTCTACAGTGAAAGATTTATAAGAAAATTATATATGACCTCGCAGGGTCTGGAACAAATTGCGGAGGCGCTTCCTCAAGAGGAGAGTCAAATCCGCGACCTGGCATCCCGTATCAGACCCGGGTTTTACGAAAAAGCCCTTTCAGCTTTTGACCGCACGATATCGGCTATCGAAAGCAACACCAATTCCAAACTGACATTCTGCGATTTGTCAAACCGTTTGTTACTATACCTGTAATCATGGAAGAAAAAGACTTAAACAAAATATATGATTGTGCAAGAGGATGTGAAGTCGAAAGGACTGCACATGGCTCTTTACGCACCTCCTACAATCCGAGTTGCTGCAAACTTTCTGATTTTGACTGGATGCAGGGAATCTCTCAGGAACGCTATAAGGACCTATTTGAGGTAAGATTCAAAAATACCCGTAAAATCATCTTCAAGAATACTTCCGGACAACTTATCAAGACCGGTGATCTGGTGGTGGTGGAGGCTCCTACAGGCCACGACTTAGGAATTGTCACTCTCGAAGGCCCCGTGGTTGGACGTCAGTTGGTGCGTCACAATATAGATCCCTCCACATACGAATTCAGACGTATCTATCGTAAAGCGAAAATTCTTGATATTGAAAGATGGCAAGAGGCGATTGCACGCGAGCACAAAACGATGATCCGTGCACGTCAGATTGCCGCAGGCCTCGGACTTGATATGAAAATAGGTGATGTGGAATTTCAGGGAGACGGCACAAAGGCCATATTTTACTATATCGCAGATGAAAGAGTGGATTTCAGGCAGTTGATTAAGGATTTTGCAGAAGAATTCCACATCAGAATTGAGATGAAACAGATCGGTGCCCGTCAGGAAGCGGGACTCATTGGAGGCATCGGCGTCTGTGGCAGAGCCCTCTGCTGCTCCGCATACATGTCCGACTTTAAGTCAATAACTACCCAGGCAGCACGCTGCCAGGACCTCTCTCTCAATCCCCAGAAACTTGCCGGACAATGCAGTAAGCTCAAATGCTGTATCAACTACGAAGCTTCACTCTATGTTGATGCCCAGAAGCAATTCCCGGATGTTCGCGGACCACTGGAATTTAAGGATGGGAATGCATATCTTCAGAAATATGATATCCTCAAGGGACTAATGTACTTCTCCTATGAGCAGCACAGTATGATTAATCTATTTCCTCTTAGTGGCCAGCGCGTGCGTGATATAATAGCGATGAACCGCAAGGGTATCAAACCTGATTCCTTGAAGGGTAAGGAACCGGACAATCGAGAAACTGACTTTGTAAGTGCAGTGGGCGATGATAGCATTTCCCGTTTTGATGAGAAACGCCGCTCCAAACGCAAGAAACAGCAAAAACGATCTGATAGAAACAAACAGCAACGCTCTGAGGATGAAAAAACCCGGCAAGATACTGATCCACGTGAAGGTAAAACCCAGGGCGATCAGAGTAAGCGCCGCCAGGGACAACGTGGCGGAGGCAGAAGAAGAGATCAGGGCAAACCCAGGGATAAAAGTGGAGAAAAGAGAGAGTCATCCGAGAATCAGTAGCACCTTCAGAACTATGCTGATACTGCTGGCTGCTTGTACGATCCTCTTCGGATCTTGCTCAAGGCCGGACGATGGCTATAGATATGTCTGTCTGGATCCGGACTGCGACTCCATACCGGTTTTCAGATTCTCACTACCGGTGGCTGACAGCACGGCATTCTGCTCTACCTTCATTGCTATAAGATATGATTGTCGGCTCCAAAGGAACTTCGTTTTTTTCGAGGTGGAGGCGACTTCACCCGGAGGTGAAATTTTTACCGAAAAGATAACCCTGCCTCTTACTGAACATTCCCAAATGGAGTTCAGGAAGAGCAGATTTGGCATTGTGGATATCATTTGGCCATACAGAGATAATATAAGGGCCTCCGAAGGAGAATGGATCATCGCCCTGACACCTCTCCATACAGATGCAACTCAGTGGCTCCGGGGAGTTGGTTTCTCATACCATTTCAACGAGTGACTCTTTAGACGACATGAGTAAAAAAAACAAATTGCTGAAATTCAAGGAAAATGAAACTTTCAAATGCCTTATCCAGCCCCGTACGGAAGAGGTGCTCAGATGTAATCATCCGTTGAAGGGAAATTGGCATCGGGAAGTATTCGGCAATGACAGTCCTATTGTACTGGAGCTCGGTTGCGGCAAAGGCGAATATACCATAGCTCTGGCAGAAAAGTATCCCGACAGCAATTTTATAGGTTTGGACATCAAGGGAGCGCGTCTGTGGAAAGGAGCAAAATATGCCAATGATAACCAACTTCCCAATGTAGCATTCCTCCGCACAAGAATAGAATTTATCGAGTCGCTTTTCGCCGCCGGTGAAGTGGCGGAAATCTGGATTACATTTGCAGATCCTCAGGAAGGTAAACCAAAAAAACGGCTGACCCATCCATTATTTCTTACCAGATACCGCAATATTCTCAAGGAGAGCGGAATTATTCATCTCAAGACCGACAGCAGGTTGCTCTATTTCTATACTATGGAAGTAGCGGCAACCAATTCTCTTGAAGTAATCACTCATTGTGAAGACATTTACGGCTCGCCTGGCTCCGTTCCCGAAGAGATTACGACTATCCAGACCTTCTATGAGTCATATTTTTTGATGCGGGATATCCCCATCACATATATGGCATTCAGGACTAACAGTCAGGAAGATCTTATCTCACCTGAATGGGACCAAAGCCCCTACATACAATCCTACAAGACAATTACTATAATGAAGTAACGGCCATGCACTCTATCTCCACAAGCCATTCAGGGCGACAGACGGGAGCGAGCAGGTAGGTGTGGGGTATATTGCGAAGAATATACGAGAGACGCTGTTGGACTATATCCAAATCCTCACTATTTCTGAGATACACTATAGCCATCTGTACATCTTTCATAGTGGCATCAGCCTCCGAAAGCAGAACTGAGACATTTTCCATCATCCTGTCACATTGCTTTCCAACATTGGCTGCATGGACTACCTTGCCGTGAGAATCTATGCTTGCCGTACCTGAGATGAAGATATGATTGCGATCATCATACTCTACGACCGTACCCCTCTCAAAAGTGACCCCGTACAATGAGGTGGGAGAAAGATGTGAATAAGCGTTTAGATATCGTATTGCACACTTTTCGGGATCTCTAAGCGCAAAAGCGTCCAGCATAACGTCGCCTCCTGTGGCAGGCCTGTTGCCCGGAACTCCGAAAATTCCGGTACTTGCTATATAGTGAGTGTCACAGCGAAGACCGACAGTGTCAAAAAATTCCCTTCTGGCTCTTACAAAGTCAGCATATTTGTGGTCGATATCATCCACAAAAAACCATGTGCGTATACAGTTGTCGCTTATATTCAATCCTTGTGAGGTTAGAAACTGCTGATAGTTGCGCAAAATCTCATAAGTCTGATCATACACATCCTCTTTGTCCGAAACCAGATTAGCGCTCCATACAAGCAAACCTGAAGCGAGAGAGGGTGCAGAAGTCCATATCCAAAGGGAAACGGGATGATCTCCAAGGGGCCTCTCTCTTACTACTGATATAGCATCAAACGGTGCTCCAATAGGAGGGACAGCAGTCAATTCATCCAAAAACAAGCGACCTGCAATCACATTAAATCCCTGCGGAATAGAGTCAAGAGCAACTTTAAGTGCACTCTCCACAGAAGGAGCGCAAATCATTATCTGGAGCTCAGCTCCACCACCCTTAGGGGCGAAAACTTTTCTACTACACTGCACATTCATACCCAAATATGTTCAACAAGAATTTTTATACCCATAAGGAGCAAGATAAGGCCACCTATAAACTCGGCGGGAGATTTGAAGCGGCACCCGAAAATATTGCCCACCCGGATACCGATGGCGGAGAATATTGCGGTTGTAACGGCAATAAGCAACGCTGCTATCCAAATATTTTCATTGAGAAATGAAAAGGAAATCCCGACTGCAAGAGCATCGATACTTGTAGCCACCGCCATCGCCAGCATTGTCTTGAACGAGAAATCAGGACTGACATTCTTCTCTTTCCTGGAAAAAGCCTCTCTCATCATATTTATTCCGATCAACCCTAACAGAACGAAAGCAATCCAGTGATCCACGTGCTCCACAAATGAAGCGAAACTCACTCCCAGAAAAAAGCCGATTATAGGCATCAACCCCTGAAACCCGCCGAACCAGAGGGAGACACTCAACACATTACGCGGGCGAAGGCGCTCTACGGAAAGCCCTTTAGCCACGGAAACGGCAAAGGCATCCATTGAAAGACCAACTGCAATTATAAAAAGCTCTAAAAAAGTCATAAACCGAGTGTCAGTGCTCCCTGACTGACATATATCGTGCAAATGCAACCAAATATTCTCTGGCTGGTGAGTCATCCAGAACTGAAAGTGAAGTCACCGCTTTGTCTATCTCCTGCTCAAGGCGGTCATAGGCATAATCCAGACCTTTATACTGCTCCACAAGCGCAATTGCCTCACGTGAAAAAGCCTGCTTTTCCTCTTCGCCGGAATTTGCTTCGAGAAGCCTTAGTCGTTCTACGAATTCCGAAGAAATCTCGTGAGGCGCATTGTGAAGAAAACCGAAAAAAGGAAGGGTATACTTTTTCTCGAGAATATCTACTCCTACCGGTTTACCGGTATTAAGACGTGGAGAGTAATCGAAGATATCATCCATCATCTGAAATGCCATTCCGAGATGGAAAGAATAAGACTCGATGGCTTTCATCTGCGCTGCTGATGCATCTGCAGAATAGGCCGTACTCATCATCGAAGCTCTAAATAGAGATGCAGTCTTACAGAATATAATGGTATTATAATCCTCCTCAGTAGTATCGAGCGAGCTTGCCTTCTCCAGCTGGAGCATCTCCCCTTCCGCCAGATCGGCAAGGCAGTTGGAATAATAGCTGATCACCTGATTGTCACATTTCATAAGTATAAGATCTATACCTCTGGAGAGCCAAAAATCCCCAACAAGCACGGAAACGGTGGGGGAATAGAGTGACATTATCGTTGCAACCCCACGCCTTGTGGGAGAATCGTCCGCCACATCATCATGAAGTAAAGTGGCTGAATGCAAAAGCTCCGCTGCTACTGCACAACGGAGCACTTTGTCATTACAAACACCGGATACAGCTCTTCCGGTAAGTAAAGCGAGAAGGGGTCTGAGTTGTTTGCCCGGGTGCTCAAGCATATAGGCATTAATCCGATTCAGGAGGAGCATCTCCGAATGGAGGCTCTTCCTGAACAGTTCCTGGAAAGCGATCCAGTCGCTCCCCAGATACTCTTTCACCTCCTGATACAGCACGTTTATGGTTTAAAAACGGAAACCTACTGAAATCTGGAGATTGCCTATACTCTTGTTTGCCTCTTTGGCATTAGCGAGATATTCTTCAATACTGCTTACATGGCCAAAATTCCATTCATACTTGGCTGTAATCTGAAGTTTCCATACATTCAAACCAGCACCGACTCCTATACCGAACTCCAAATTGGTTTTTTCTTGAATGAGTTGATTCAACAACGAGTTGTCTGATTGTCTATTTGCCCAGTTCTTAAGGTTATAGGCGATCTTCGGTGTAACCATTATGAAGGGCTTGGCCGCAATCAGGTCAATACCCCACTGAATATTCACAGGCAGTTCAAGATAGGAAGACTTTTTCTGAACCTCAACAGCACCATCAATCAGTTTTATGCCCTGAACACTGTAGAGAAGTTCGGGCTGAAGGGAAAAACCCATCATACTGGCTGTCTGGAAACCGGCACCGAAATGCCATCCGGTACCGTCGTTAAACTTAAAGTTCTTGCCCTCAAGATCAACATTGGTGTAATTGAGGCCGCCTTTGATGATCAGGCCCTGCGCACTAACTGTGGTGCCAGCAGCAAAACAGAGCAGAATTGCAAGAAAAATTGATAAACGTTTCATAATATTATTGTATTAGTGAAGCTATCTTATTGTCAAGTTCCTTTTTGGGTACAGCGCCGACAACCTTGTCTACCACCTCTCCGTTTTTGAAGAAAAGGATTGTAGGAATATTCATTACACGATACTTCATGGGAATCGCATTATTTTCGTCAACGTTGCACTTGGAAATTATCACCTGGCCCTCATATTTGACTGCCAGTTCATCGATTATAGGGGATATCATGAGACAGGGGCCACACCAGGGTGCCCAAAAATCTACTACAACCGGCTTATCTGAAGCCATTACTAAATCCTGAAAATTGGAATCATTTACTGCTAATGCCATAAAATGTCTATTTAAAATTGGTTTATAAAATGCTAAGTTAGTCAATTTTTTCGAAAACTATACGGTTTGCTCGATATTCCAGACGAAAGCGCGCACTCCGATCTCCTTGTTTCGGTTGTCCAGCTTTTTGACTGTTAGCAGGAGCTCTTCCACACGATCGTCATCCACGACGGTCATCACTGCGGAATTCATTTCAGGCCAGGTGTGGGTACCACGACGGGGTTCCCCACCATAGGTACCACGACCCTGCACCTCTTCAAAAAATGTGAAGCCCTTTATCTCGAGTTGGTCGAGCATATATTCAACACGTGCCGTGTTGGTCTGATTGAAAACTATAAAAACACATTTCATATCTGTCAACTTTTTTAAGCTGTTTCATCGTCAGCCGAGATTTGCATAAAAACAAAATCTTTACGGAGCTTTTCCTCTTTGTTGCGCTCTCCGTGGCGCGACATTAATGCATATACAACAGGCACTATGATCATAGTGATTAACGTGGATATCAAGAGACCCCCTATCACTACTATACCCATCGGACGCCACAACTCGGAACCCTCACCCTGACTCAATGCCATGGGGAGCATTCCCAGAAGGGTAGTCACCGCGGTCATTAGCACGGGACGGAGACGGGACTCGCCGGAAAGGGCAATTGCCTCGTTGAGTTCGTGTCCGCGGTCTCGCATCAAATTAATGTAGTCCACAAGCACTATACCATTCTTGACGACAATACCCACAAGCATTACACATCCTAGTGCACCTATCATATCAAGATTAATGCCTGTAACCCATAGCGCCAAAATGACACCCGAGAGTGCGAAAGGTACTGACATAATAATGATAGCCGGTTTGGAAAGTGATTCAAACTGCGAGGCCATCACAATGTAGACCAGAAGGATAATCAACATAAGTAACTCAAACATATCTGCAAAGGTCTCTTGCTGATCTTCATAGTCACCCGCAACCCGTACCTGCAAACCGCTGGGAACGGATATTTTATCAATCTCCGTCTGTACTTGCGCAGCAAGTTCGCCCAAAGAGACATTGTATGGGGTTACGGAGACTGTTAAGTAGCGCTGTCGGCTTTTTCTGTCAATAGTGGGCGGAGCCCAGTACTCCTCAATCTCAGCTACCTCTTTAAGTTTGATGGAGCGGCCGGTATTTGTGGGGATGGTTAGGTTTTCTATCAAAGTGATCGAGTTGCGATCCTCTTCCTTAAGACGTACTACAATATCATACTCGTCACCATCCTCTTTGAGGTATCCGGCCAAAAGACCATTCACACGATTGCGGACATAAGTAGAGACCATAGCGGAATTAAGTCCATGGTATGCGATTTTCTCCTTGTCCACAGTAATTTTGAGTTCCGGACGTTCCTCATCACGGCTGATATTAACGTCACGAGCTCCCTTGATATTGGCCCTTATGGCTTGAAGCAACTCTTCCGCATAGAGATTCGTTTCATCGAAGTCGTAACCGTATACCTCCACATCTACTTTGTTGCCACCTCCCATTCCCATACCGGTGGTCGTCGCACACTGGTAGTCGATGATTTCGGGATATCTGTCAAGTTCTGTGCGCAGTATCTCAGCAATCTCGAATATCGACCTTTCCCTATCGTATTTCTTGTTGCAGACTACGATCATCGAGATCTTGTTATTGGTTGTTGAGGAGAATAGAGCCCCAATACCGGCATCTTCGTCGCTTCCCGCAGAAGTAGAAATAATCTGAATTTCAGGTATTAGTTCTCCAAATCTGGTCTCAAGAATACGTGCGGTCTTAAGGGTCTCTTCGAGACGGGTGCCTCGCTGAAGTTCAACCTTGACGCTGATTCGTCCATTATCGCTTTCGGGCATAAAGTCAGTACCTATCCTGCCGGTAAGTGCAGGAAGAAGCGTAGCGACAAAGAAGATTAATGATATAAGGATTGTAAGTCCCTTGTGGTTGAGACACCAGCGCAGCAGATCTACATACAAAGCGCTTACCTTATTGTGGAATTTCTCGATATATCTGTCATACCAATCCAGTTTGGGCTTTACAATCTGAAGACGTCCCTTTTCATCAATTCTAACTTTATTGGCCTTAAGCATTTGGGAACAAAGCATCGGTGTCAGGGAAATAGCCACGATGGCTGAGACTGAAATTGCTATGGTCACAATCCATCCAAGCTCCTTAAACATGATACCGGCCATACCGGTGAGCATTGTCAAAGGCACAAATACGGCAACAATCACAAGTGTTGAGGCGATTACAGCAATCCATACCTCGTTCGTCGCATAAATTGCTGCTTCGCGCGGTGAAGAACCCCTCTCAATATGCTTGGTGATGTTTTCAAGCACCACTATAGCATCGTCTACCACCATACCGATAGCTACCGTCAGCGAACTGAGCGAAATAATATTCAGAGAACTGCCTACGAAGAGCAGGTATATAAATGACACTATAAGCGAGATGGGAATCGTGACAGCGATGATAAATGTCGCCCTCCATTTTCCGAGGAAGAAAAAGACCACCAGCACCACGAAAAGAAGTGCATATAAGATGGATTCTTTCAAGGAGTCGATAGAGTTCTGAATTTCTTCGGAGGAGTCGTAGATAATGCCTATTTCGATATCCGATGGAAGTCTCTTTTGGATTTTTGCCATCTCTTTGCGCACATCCTTGCAGACCTGTACCGTATTGGCTCCGGACTTCTTGGAAATCATCAGTCTGACCGCCTCCTGGCCATTTACCTTCTCATCAAGAGTGAGGTCTTTTATGGTATCACGGATGGTAGCAACATCCTTTACAAAAATGGGCTTGCCCATAACGGTGGCTACCACTATATCTCCGATTTCAGAACTCTCAATATATTCACTGCGTACCTGCATATGGTACTGCTCTTTTTCCATTTTAACAGTACCGGAGGCAAGATTGAGGTTGTTTGAGCCGATGGCACTGCCAACGAGTTCCAACGGCAGACCATAAGCCTCTAGTTTGGCCTGGTCTATATCCACGTAGATATAGCGTTGCGGAGCACCGGCAATGCCGATAGTACCAATACCGTCAACACGGTTTAATACGGTCACCACCTCATCATTGAGCATCTTTTCAAGTCCAGGATAGCTCTCTTCCGCCAACACATAATACTGGAGTATCGGCATCATACTGGTGTTGAGCTTGAAAAGTACCGGTGTAGAGCAACCCTCAGGGAGATAGTCTCTCATCATATCGAGATAAGAGCGTGCATCATTGGATATCTCGTCAAGATTAGTACCCCATTCAAACTCGAGAAAGACAATGGAGATATTGTCCCTGGAGCTGGAAGTAAGTTCTTTCAGCCCGTCAATCGAGTTGAGACTGTTTTCAATAATTCTGGTCACATTGGTCTCAACCTCACCTGCACTTGCGCCCGGATAGGTAGTCATCACCGTTATGAAGGGCGGATCAATCTCCGGAAATTGGTCAATAGGCAATCTGTTCAGGGAGAAGAGTCCTATGATAATCACGGCGACGAAGACAAGCACTGTCGTCACCGGTCTATTAATCGCGGTTTTGTATATACTCATTTTATCAGTTCTGCTTTACTACATTGAGTTTGACTCCATCAACAAGTTTGGCCTGGTCTATATCCACGTAGATATAGCGTTGCGGAGCACCGGCAATGCCGATAGTACCAATACCGTCAAC
>JAAZEZ010000039.1 GCA_012511975.1 Bacteroidales bacterium
GATAGAGCGTGCAAAGAGTCCGTCGCGGTTTATTACCGCCATACCGGCACGTTTTGTTCCCAGATGTGAGTGGTAATCTGTTCCGTAAAAAAGTTCGTTTACGCATTCGCGTTTGGATATTACTCCGAATAGACCTCCCATATTCTCAGGTTTAGTTATTTAATGGGCAAAGTTAGTATAAATCGATATAAACTATTACAAATTTGCTATAATTTCTACTATTTTATTCAACAAACCTACTGTAAACTGCAAAATCGTAGCCGAGAAAGTTCCGACAAAAGGTATGTTTTTCGTAATTAGCGCAGTTGCAGTCATATAAAGTGTGACTGCCGTCAGCGGTATAGCCATAATGTTGGTAAGGAGAAAATAGAGTGGAAAACTGCCGAAGTAAAAATAGGCTATGACTCCTGTGGTCATCTGGCAACTGATACTGATGCAGATGCCATTCCATAAACGCTCCAAAAGTCGGATACGGGTGTACATCAGCCTCTTTATCAGCGGATAAATTGTAAAGATTGAGAGTACGGCGCAGAATGAGAGCTGAAACCCCACTTCACGTGGTGCTTCCGGATTGAAAATTGTGATTATCAGAGCACCGGCTGCAAGAGAAGTCAGACCGTCCCTGTCGGAATATCTCCAACCGGAAAACTCGTAGATAGTAATCATAAGCACAGCCCTGAAGATAGAGGAACTTAATCCGGTGACAATGGCAAAACACCACAGCAGTATCACTATGAAGAGACTTTTGATTCGCCTGGCAGTAATCGATCCGCCTATGAAGAAGAGCATCAGTTCTACAATCTTATAGATGATGCCGACGTGAAGTCCTGATAGCGCCAGTAAGTGCATAGCACCACTTTTGCGATAATTTTCCCTTAATTCCCTGTTGATATCGCCTTTGTCGCCAATGGTTAAGGCGCGTACTATGGCCAATTCCTCTCCTTCGCTGATAATCTCACTCACCGATCTTGAAAAGCTCTCTTTGAGGTAGGATGCAGTAAGAGCAATTGCAGATCTCTCACTGTAGGCAGGAATCCTCGATATTTGCAGAGATGAAGCCCCAAGCAACAGAAGTGTTGTCAATATTAGAAGCCTCTTCCTGTAAATATGCGCCGACACTGCGCTAATTATCGCCAAAATTAAAAACAGGAGAGGGGGCAGAGTCAACCATCCTCCAAACAAATCGCCCGCGATAAAGGCGAGCGAGCAGAAAAAAAGTGTCCTACCTTTCCACATAAGCCTTCCCTCTATTTTCGGAATGCAAGTTACAATTATTTTTTGAAAGGTCACCTATTATGACTAAATTTGCATGATATACAAAACAAATTATACTTAAGGATTTATTATGATAATACTTGTACTCAATTGCGGCAGTTCCTCTTTAAAATATCAAGTACTTGATATGAAGAGTGAAAATGACTATTCACTTTTAGCCAAAGGTCTTGTTGAACGTATTGGCGGCACGATGGGCATTCTTAACCACCAGGTGCCTGACAGAGAGAAATATTCTGTGGAAAAACCGGTTCCAGACCATACAGCCGGAATCTCCTATGTGCTTGAAATGTTGACCGACAAAAAACTCGGAGTTCTCTCATCTCTTAAGGATATTGACGCTGTAGGTCACAGAGTAGCTCATGGTGGAGAGTATTTCTTCAGAAGTACTGCAATTGATGATAAGGCAATAGCCAATATAGAGAAGTGTTGTGAACTTGCACCGCTCCATAATCCCGCCAACCTTCTTGGTATACGTGCAGTGCAGTCTCTTATGCCGGAGATTCCCCAGGTGGCTGTATTTGATACATCATTCCACCAGACTATGCCCGATTATGCATATATGTATGCAATTCCTTACGAGTACTATCAGAAATATAAAATCCGTCGCTACGGTTTCCACGGTACCAGCCATAAATTTGTTGCGCAGAAGGCCTGTGACTTCGTAGGTATGGATATCAACAATTCAAAAATCGTTACCTGCCACTTAGGTAACGGTAGCTCTATAACAGCTGTTAAAAACGGACGCTCAATCGATACATCAATGGGATTTACCCCTATGGAAGGCCTTGTGATGGGCACAAGAAGCGGTACCCTCGATGCAGGTGTGGTTACATTCCTCGCAGAGAAAGAAAACCTCACTACTTCTGAAATAAACGCGCTCCTCAACAAGAAAAGCGGACTTCTCGGTATTTCTCAGATCTCATCTGACATGAGGGATATTGAGTCCGGTGCCGGCAGCGGCAACGCCAATGCTGCACTTGCTCAGGAGATGCTTTTTTACGGTATCCGTAAATATATCGGCTCATACGCTGCGGCAATGGGCGGACTTGATATGTTTGTGTTCACCGGCGGTATCGGAGAAAACTCTTCAGTTACACGTGAGCAGGCATGCGAAGGCCTTGAGTTTCTCGGAGTCCATTTTGACAAGGATATTAACAGGGCCACACGAGGTAAGGATGTTCTCCTTTCAACCTCTTCTTCAAAAGTTAAAGTTGTTGCTGTTACCACCAATGAAGAGCTGGTGATTGCACGAGACACTATGAATATAGTAAAAAACAAATAATTAAAACCAGAAAAACAATGATTACAAATTTCGAACAGATTTTTTCAGAGCTGCGCTCAAAAAGCAAAAAACGCCTTGTAGCAGCTTGGGGTGTTGACGATCACACTATTAATGCTGCCCGTTTGGCAGTTGAAAAAGGCATTGTTGATGCTATACTAGTAGGAGATGCAGATATGATTCACGCAGTTTGCAAGACTGAGGGCATCAATCCATCAATTTTTACCATTGTAGACAATAAGGATGAGCTTAAGGCTATTGCACAGGCTGTGGATATGATCAATGCCGGTGAGGCTGACATCCTGATGAAGGGTCTTTGCAGCACTGATAAATATATGCGCGCTATTCTCAATAAAGAGCGTGGTCTCCTTCCTCCTAAGGCAGTTTTGAGTCACGTTTCCGTACTTGAGAACCCCAATTATCATAAACTCATTGTTCTCGGTGATATGGCAGTAATCCCTGCACCAGATTTTAAACAAAAAATTGCTATCACAAACTATTTGGTTAGGACAGCTCAGGCACTCGGTATCAAAAAGCCAAAAGTTGCAGCTATTGCAGCAACAGAGCAAATGCTGGACGGAATGCCTGCATGTGTTGAAGCTGCAATGCTTGCAAAAATGGCTGACAGAGGTCAGATTAAGGGTTGTTATGTAGATGGCCCTCTCGCACTTGACGTGGCTATTTCTAAAGAGGCAGCCGATATTAAGAAGCTTGAGAGCACTGTTGCAGGTGATGCTGACTGTCTGTTGTTCCCCAACATCGAGTCAGCTAACGTATTTTACAAGGTTAACTCACAACTTTGCGTAGGTGTTAAGCAGGCCGCAATTGTCGCAGGTGCAAAGGCCCCTTGCGTTCTTTCAAGCCGTGCCGACAGTATCTACACTAAGCTCAACTCTATAGCTCTCGCAGCTTTAACAGCATAATTATTCCTGAATATGAAGATTCTTTCCGTTAATCCCGGATCTACTTCTACCAAAATTGCCGTTTTTGAAGATGGTGAGCAGATCTTTTTGACCAATATAAAACACTCTGCAGAGGAGATAGCCAGGTATGCAAAGGTTATTGACCAGTATAAGTTTCGTGAGGAGATTATCCTCAAGACTCTTGCAGAAAATGGTATTGATAAATCGGAATTCAGTGCTATCGTAGGTCGCGGAGGTCTTCTCAAGCCGATCCCTTCAGGTACTTATGAGGTTAATGAGGCATTGTTGACTGACCTTCGTGCATGCGTTGGTGGCGAGCATGCTTCCAACCTCGGCGGTATCCTTGCCGATTCGATTGCATCCGATATACCAGGCTGGCGTGCATTGATTTCCGATCCCGCAGTCGTGGACGAGCTTAGTGATCTGGCCAGGGTCGCCGGTCACCCGGAGTTCAAGCGTATCTCCATTTTTCACGCTCTAAACCATAAAGCTATTGCCAAACATTACGCATGCGAAGTCGGTGTACCTTATGAATCTCTTAATCTTATTATTGCACATCTTGGCGGAGGCGTTTCAGTAGGAGCACACTATCAGGGTAAGGTAATTGATGTCAATAATGCTTTAAATGGAGAAGGACCTTTCTCTCCTGAGCGTTCCGGCACTCTGCCTGCTCAGCAGCTTGCAGATCTCTGTTTTTCCGGTAAATATACTCCTGACGAGGTTAAGAAGATGATTTGCGGACGAGGTGGAGTAGTGGCTTATCTCGGTACGAATGATTTTTATGAGGTCGAGCTTAAGATGGTTGATGATCCACACTACAAGTTTATCGCTGATGCATTCCTTTACAATGTTGCCAAAGCGATAGGAGCAATGGCTGTCGTTCTAAAAGGCAAAGTAGATGCAATCCTGATTACAGGTGGTATCGCAAAAGGCAAGGGAATGATGGATGATTTGACAGAATACGTCAACTTTATTGCTCCCGTAAAAATATATCCCGGAGAGGATGAAATGGCTGCTTTGGCAATGAACGGATTTGCTGTTCTGGAAGGTCGAGAGGAGGCAAAGGTTTATAGTTAGGAGTTTAAAGTTCTGAGTTTAGAGTAATTTTGGAGTTACGTGATGCGTTTTGGGAGTTGAATTAGCTCTGAAATAGTTTACAGTTGAAAGATTACCCTTTATTTAGGGCTTTCTAAATAAAAAGGGGGACGATATCAAAATCGTCCCCCTTTGTTTTTCTAAAATTCCTCCGTGTACTCTCACTCTACTCACTTAATCATCTGACTCTTGCAATACTCCACACTCAGAACTCCATACTCTCCTTACTATCTCTTAATCAAGGTAGCCGCTATTTGGTGTGCCATCATAAGGAAGTCATCGGCAATAGCGGAATCAAATGTGATTACAACATTGAGCTGGATGTCGTCAACAATGATGGCTTTCTTGTAAATATAGCTATCATCTTTGTGGCCGATGATGTAAAATTCATCTTCAGAGATTAATGAGTCGTCAATAATATAGCCTGCCTCTCTGAATCCCTCGCATTTTTCCTCAAAATGCTCCCGGAGGGTCTGATTGAACATAAGAGTGCTGTTGTAGCCACCATAGGCATAGAATCTGGCAAGACCGCTATCCGAAATGAATAATTGTCCATCTCCATTCTCAGGTTCCCCTTGACCGGTAAAATTGAAAGGATACCTGATGGTGAATCCGAAACGTTCATTATAATAGCATCTGTCCATTACCAGGTCAAGCTGGTCAAATCCACCGAAGCCGTCCCACTCCAGATGGCCGACTTTCTGATACTCTTCGCCTCTTACGTAAACAGTGATATATTTGCCCTTTTGAGGCAATTCTATGTAGTAGCGTGTTGCATCGGGGATGGAGGCTGCAAGTGCGGGAAGCGGTTTGAGGATCTGCTCTTCAATGCGATGCTCATAAAACATCTTGATAACATTGACATTCTCTCTTAGGATAACGCCCACTATACGTCTGCCATCCGGCACTTTCCAGTAGCACATCTGGAGATTACCCTCCTGTTCACCGGAAACGCCTGCGCGCATATAGCCATTGCGTTTGTCCATTATTACATAGCCGGTAGGGTCACCAGTAACCTCTATTTCGTGATAGACATTGTATGCTATTTGTAATACATCGTTCGAAAATGCTGTGGAAATGACGTTAAAGTAGTACTCAATATCCGGAACGGACTGGTCGGGAAGGGTGATGACTTTATCCTGCCAGATCTTTTCAATCCGGGGAACATCCATCTTGCCGGCGGAAACGGATCCTGAAATCAACAGCGCCGACAGTGTGCTGACTAGGATTATCAGTCGTTTCATTGTATATATGTGGTATTGGTTGTTTCAGTTGGCTGTTGGCCATTAGCCGTTAGCTATTGTCAATGACAATTTATGTGTTATTCGTTTTGCCGTGGTTGAGATCTTGTCTCAATTCCAAATATACAAATTTTTTTCAAATCTTAATGCTTATCTTTGCACGGAAAAATCAAATTTTAATGGCAGAGAAGATACCTGTAGAGCTTGGAACGGAAAAGGTTAGCACATTGCTGAGACAATATGCAGTCCCGGCAATTATAGCCATGACTGCTTCCTCGCTTTACAATATGGTGGACAGCATATTTATAGGCCAGGGTGTGGGACCTCTCGCCATATCCGGTCTGGCAGTGACATTTCCGCTTATGAACCTTTCGGCAGCTTTCGGCACTCTTGTGGGAGTCGGTGGAGCTACTCTCGTATCGGTTTTGCTGGGACAGCGCAACTATGACATGGCCAAGAAGGTGCTTGCAAATGTCTTTATCCTCAATGTCGTCATCGGAGTGCTATTTACCATCTTCTCGCTTTCGTTTCTTGATCCGATTCTTCGCTTTTTCGGTGCAAGCGATGAGACTCTTCCTTATGCTAAAGAGTATATGACCGTGATTCTTCTCGGCAATATCATTACACACCTCTATTTTGGCCTAAATGCGATACTCAGGGCGTCGGGATTTCCAAAAAAAGCGATGACGGCCACCATTTTGACTGTAGTACTCAACACCATTCTTGATCCGATTTTCATTTTTGGTTTTAATATGGGGATGCAGGGTGCGGCAATAGCCACGGTCCTTTCCCAGGCAGTGTCGCTGGTATGGGTTTTCAGAATGCTTTCAGATAAAAGGAAACTGCTCCATTTTTCCAAGGATCAATTCTCCCTAGATTGGAAGATTGCTTTTCGTTCACTTTCGATAGGTCTGGCTCCTTTCCTGATGAATATCGCCTCTTCACTGGTAGTGATATTGATAAATAACCAACTCAGGAAGTATGGCGGTGATATGGCAATTGGAGCTTACGGCATAATCAACCGAATCGTTTATCTTTTCATTATGATAGTTATGGGATTTACTCAGGGTATGCAGCCCATAGCCGGATACAACTATGGTGCTAAACTCTATTCAAGGGTGACTGAGGTCTTTCGTTTGACGGTATTTTGGGCAACACTTATAACCACACTTTGTTTTGTAGTGGGAATGTTTTTCCCCGGTGTTGCGGTATCGCTTTTTACCAGAGATCCTGAACTTAAGGCGATTGCTATGCGCGGTTTAAGAATTGATGTCTGTCTCTTTCCGATAGTGGGATTTCAAATGGTGACTTCCAATTTTTTTCAGAGTCTCGGACTTGCCAGGAAGGCGATTTTCCTCTCTCTTTCACGTCAGTTGCTCTTTTTGATACCCTGCCTTGCAATATTTCCGAGTTTTTTCGGAGTTGACGGAGTATGGATGAGCATGCCGGTCTCAGATGCCATAGCAACTGTGGTGGCAGCGTTGATGCTAACTTCTTTAATTCGCACATTCAGGGCTGAAACCATCCTTCAGACCACTACAGAAAGCAACGCTAATAGCCAAAAGACAATAGCAAACAGCCATTTGCCATCAGCAGGCAAGATAGTTGAATGACAAAGATAAAATGTATAAATAAACAATTATAGACACAAAGAATAATTATTAGGGTGTAAAACCAACATTCAGATCCATAACCCATAACTAGCACCCAACCCCAAACTAGCAACTTTTAACTCAATACTCAATACTCAATACTACACACTACATACTCATAACTCAAAATGGAACATTTTGTAATAACTATTGGACGCCAAATTGGCAGCGGAGGACTTGCTACAGCTTCTATGCTCTCCGAACAGCTCGGCGTGCCGATGTATGACAAAAATCTCTTGCTTGAGGTCTCGAAAGAGAGCGGACTTGCCTGTGAATTATTCGAAAAAAGGGATGAGAAGGCAGCTAAGAGGCCTCTGGGCCGATTTTTCGGACTTAGATCTACAATGCAGGGTAATGATAGCTTCTCTGCATTTAATGCCATCTCAGATGAACAACTCTTTAAAATTCAGAGTGAGATGATGCGGAATATTGTAGAAAAGGAATCCTGTATCATAGTGGGCAGATGTGCCGATTATGTTCTTCGCGACCATCCCCGCCGCCTGTCTGTTTTTATCAGCGCCTCATTGGAGGACAGAGTGGCAAGGATTGTCGCAGGACAAGGTATATCCGAATCTGAAGCCCGCCGCCTTATAGAACACGGAGACCGTAAACGTGCCGATTATTACAACTATTACACCTTTAAAAAATGGGGGGATTGCTCAAGTTATCACCTCTGCCTCAATTCCTCCAAACTCGGCAGCATAGAAAATGTGGTGAAAGTTATACGTAATTATATGGAAATAATAAATTTTTGATATATCATGGCTGACGAAAAAATCATCTTTTCGATGAATGGGGTGAGCAAAATTCTCCCACACAACAATAAAGTAATCATCAAGGACATCTATCTCTCATTTTTCTATGGCGCCAAAATCGGCATCATAGGTCTCAACGGATCCGGCAAATCCACGGTGTTGAAAATTATTGCCGGTGTAGAGATTCCCACTCAAGGTGAAGTGGTATTTGCTCCGGGCAATAGCGTGGGCTATCTGGAGCAGGAACCGCAGCTTGATGACTCCAAAACTGTGATTGATGTGGTAAGAGAGGGTGTCCGGGAGGTAATGGATCTGCTGAAAGAGTACGAAGAGGTTAATCTCAAATTTATGGAGCCGATGGATGACGATGAGATGAATGCTCTGATCGAGCGCCAGGGTGAACTCACTGATAGAATTGAACAGGTAAGCGGCTGGGATATTGACTCCAGATTGGAAAGGGCAATGGATGCACTTCAGTGCCCCGAACCGGATGCTTCCATAGCCACACTAAGCGGTGGAGAGAGGCGCAGGGTGGCGCTTTGCCGTCTGCTGCTTCAGGAGCCCGATGTGCTGCTGTTGGACGAGCCGACCAACCACCTCGATACCGAGAGTATACAGTGGCTCGAGGCGCACCTAAAGCAATACAAAGGTACAGTCATCGCAGTGACCCACGACAGATACTTTCTCGACAATGTAGCCGGATGGATACTCGAGCTCGACAGGGGAGAGGGCATCCCCTGGAAGGGTAACTACTCATCCTGGCTTGAACAGAAGAGTATTCGTTTGGCAATGGAAGAGAAGCAGGAGAGCAAACGCCGTAAGACTCTGGAACGCGAGCTTGAATGGGTCAGGATGGCTCCGAAAGCGCGTCATGCCAAGTCTAAAGCTCGTTTAGGCGCATATGAAAAACTCCTTAGCGAAGATGGACTACAGAAGGAAGAGAGGCTTGAGATATTTATTCCCAATGGGCCTCGTCTGGGTAACAAAGTGATAGAATTTCAGGGAGTGAGTAAGGCATACGGAGACAAGATACTCTTTGAGGATCTGAGCTTTAAGCTACCTCCGGCGGGTATTGTGGGAGTTATCGGTCCCAACGGTTCCGGCAAAACCACACTTTTCAGACTGATAATGGGTTACGAGCAGCCGGATTCGGGGACATTTGAGATAGGGGAGAGCGTCAAGATAGCTTATGTGGATCAGCAACACAAGCAGATAGATCCCAATCTAACCGTCTATGAGACCATTACGCAAAATTCCGAGTATGTGAGACTTGGCAATCGTGATGTCAATGCACGTGCCTATGTATCCAGGTTTAATTTTAGCGGAGCCGACCAGGAGAAACTATGCGGAGTGCTTTCTGGAGGTGAGCGCAACCGTTTGCACCTGGCTCTGACCTTAAAGGAGAATGCCAACGTGTTGCTACTCGACGAACCTACCAACGATGTGGATATCAACACTATCCGGGCTCTTGAGGAGGGTCTCGACAATTTTGCAGGCTGTGCTGTGGTAATATCTCACGACAGATGGTTCCTGGACCGTATTGCAACCCATATTCTTGCTTTTGAGGGTGATTCGCAGGTCTATTTCTTCGAGGGGAGCTATTCTGAGTATGAGGAAAATAAGAAGCGCCGTTTGGGCAATGTGGAGCCCAAACGCTTCAAGTACAAAAAATTGATAGGATAAGAGACCTTTACTGCCTGGTTCAGGCGAGGTCTATACCGTGTTTATAACACTCCATTCGCATCGCTTCCGGCCAGATGCTGCTTTGGATTTCGCCTATATGGGCTTTTCTGAGCAGAAACATACAGAGGCGCGACTGACCTATACCGCCACCTATGGTAAGGGGCAGTTCTCCGGAGAGTAACTTTCGGTGGAAATAAAGTTCCGACTTCCACTCCTCTTTCTTCAGAGCGAGTTGGTGACGTAGTGCCTCTGCATCCACTCTTATGCCCATAGAGGAGATTTCAAAGGCGCTTTCCAGTACAGGATTCCATAGCAAAAGGTCACCATTGAGTCCCTGATACCCCTCCGAATTGGGGGTACTCCAGTCATCATAGTCGGATGCCCTTGTGTCGTGTGGCTCCCCATCAGAGAGTTCTCTTCCGATGCCGATGATAAAAACAGCTTTTTTCTCTTTGCATATTGCGTCTTCTCTCTCCTTAGGGGAGAAATCTGGATATCTTTGCAGTAATTCCTCCGAATGAATAAAGAAGATTTCCTCCGGCAATATTGGCTTAATCTGTGGAAAGTCCACATAGATCTTATTTTCGGTCACTTTTATCGCCTCATAGATGCGGCGGACAATTTTCTTAAGAAATTCCAGATTTCTTTCGGAACTTTCGATTACTCTTTCCCAGTCCCATTGATCTACGTAGATAGAGTGGATGTTGTCCAGTTCTTCGTCGGGGCGGATTGCGTTCATATCGGTATAGATACCGCTCCCAATAGGAGTTTTGAGGGTTGCCAGCTTCAGACGTTTCCATTTGGCTAGAGAATGCACTACCTCGGCAGGGCAATCCTGCAGATCTTTTATGGGAAAGCTAACCGGGCGTTCAATTCCGTTGAGGTCATCATTGATGCCGGTTCCTTTCAACACTACCATTGGAGCTGTGACACGTAGTAGCGAGAGTTGAGCGGAAAGGTTGAGCTGAAACATATCTTTGACCACTTTTATGGCCTTTTCAGTCCTGATGACCGTACCGAGGATATTGCTGTAACCAGCAGGAATATGGAGTGACATAGTCTGTATTTGATCTTTTTATGGTTCAAATCTATGCTAACTCTGACAATTATCCAAATATTTATATCTTTGCCATTTAAATGAACCCCGTTTCTGCATAGTATGAGGAAAATCTCAAAAGAATTGAAGAGGTGGCACGAAAATAATATTGACACCCTCGGCACACTCTTCGGGTATTCAACCACGAAATATAGTAAAAACAAACAGTCTCAGGTAATAGACGGGGAACTCTATTATACTTACGGTTCATTTAAACAAAAGTGTGAGTCAATCTCAAATCAACTAAGTCAATACGGCATAGGAGCAGGTGACAAGGTGGCAATTCTTGCCCACAACACTCCTAACTGGACGGTAGCTTTCTTTGCCTGCGTACCATTTGGCCGCATTGTCGTACCCATCCTTGTTGATTCTTCAGAACATGAAGTGACCAATATTCTGCAACATTCCGAGAGTAAAGTGCTTTTTATCACCAGGAAACTCCTCTACAAACTCTCTCAGGAGGCTCTATCCGGGATGCGTCTGGTGGTGGATATTGATACTTTTGAGACTATACAAGCTGATGATGAGGTGTTGACCTGTGACGGTAGAGTGGCAGTACCGAAGCCTGATGATATAGCTGCGATTATATACACCTCCGGCACTACAGGCAGTGCCAAGGGGGTGATGCTGAGCCACCGCAATTTTATGGCCAACATAAAGACCTGTTATTACACCCACAAGTGTACGGATAAGGATAGTTGTATATCAATCCTACCGATGGCCCATACATACGAACTTTCTCTCGGAGTGCTCTATCCGATCTATTGCGGTGCTACCGTCTATTATCTCTCCACACCGCCGGTACCCTCACTACTGATGGCTGCTATGAAGCAAATTCGTCCTACGGCGCTCCTCACCGTACCATTGATTATTGAGAAGATATATCGCAACAGCGTTCTGCCTGCCATTCGAAAGAGCAAGATCCTATCCTGGTTGAATGAGCATCACCACGGGCTTATGTGCCGAATTATAGGATGGAAGCTCAAAAAGAGTTTTGGTGGCAGGCTTAATTTATTTGGTGTGGGCGGTGCCAAGCTAGATACTACAGTCGAGGAGTTTCTCTGGAAAGCGCGCTTTCCCTATGCTATCGGCTACGGACTCACTGAGACCGCTCCTCTTATCGGCTACGCTATGGGTAAGGACAGATACCCCGGATCTATAGGATATCCCATATACGGAGTGGAAATGCGTCTGGACAATGTCAATCCCGAAACTGGTGAAGGGGAAATTGTAGTTAGGGGGGACAATGTGATGCTCGGCTATTATAAGGACCCTGAGCGCACAAAGGAGGCCTTTACTGAGGATGGTTGGTTCAAGACAAGTGATATCGCCTATATGGACAAAAAAGGGCGATACTTTATCAAAGGTCGTGTTGGGAATATGATTGTCGGCCCTACGGGCGAAAATATCTATCCTGAAGAGATAGAGAGTGTAATCAATGATATTGAAGGTGTAAACGAATCGATCATTGTTGAGCGTAAAGGTAAATTGGTGGCACTTATTCAGTTTAATGAGAATGTTATTGACTGGGGTTGTGAAGGTGAGGCCGAATTTTATGAGACACTTGAAGCCATAAAAGATAAGGTGATGAACATTGTCAACAAAAAGGTCAGCAAGTACTCCAAAATAAACTATGTAGAGGTAATGAAAGAGCCGTTTGATAAGACCGCAACCAGGAAAATACGCAGATACAAGTATGAAGAGAATTTTGAAGATATTTAAGAGGATGCGTGAAAACTATGTTGACACTCTCGGCAACCTCTATGAGTATTCAACAACGGTATATCGCGATAACAAACTATCTCAGGTGATTGATGGAGATCTTTATTATACCTACGGTTCATTCAAAAAAAAGTGCGATTCTATATCAAAGAAACTTAGTCAGTATGGTATCGGAGCGGGCGACAAGGTGGCAATCCTTGCCAATAACACACCCAACTGGACGGTAGCTTTCTTTGCCTGTGTGCCCTTCAGCCGCATTGTGGTTCCCATTCTTACCGACTCTTCAGAACATGAGGTAACCAATATTCTGCAACATTCAGAGAGCAAGGTGCTCTTTATCTCAGGGAAACTCCTCCACAAACTCTCTCAGGAGGCTCTCTCCAGGATGCTGCTGGTGGTGAATATCGATACTTTCGAGACTATCAAAGCAGATGAGGAGGCATTTACCTGTGACGGTAGGGTAGCGGTGCCGATGCCCGATGATATAGCGGCCATTATATATACCTCCGGTACTACCGGCAGCGCTAAGGGTGTGGTCCTGAGCCACCGCAATTTCACATCAAATGTAATCTCCTGTTATCATTCTCACAGGTGTAATGAGAGGGATAGTTGTATTTCTATCCTACCGATGGCCCATACTTACGAACTCACTCTTGGAGTACTCTATCCTATTTATTGCGGCGCAACCGTCTATTATCTCTCCACACCGCCGGTACCCTCACTGCTAGTGGCCGCTATGAAGAAAATTCGTCCTACGGCTCTCCTCACGGTACCGCTGATTATTGAGAAGATTTACCGTAATAGCGTTCTGCCCACCATTCGAAAGAGTAAGACCCTATCCTGGCTGAATAAGCGTCACAATAAACTTATGTGCCGTATCATAGGATGGAAGCTCAAAAAGAGTTTCGGTGGAAGGCTCAATTTTTTTGGTGTAGGCGGTGCAAAACTCGATACTACGGTTGAGGAGTTCCTTTGGAAGGCGCGCTTTCCTTATGCTATCGGCTACGGACTCACCGAGGCCTCTCCTTTACTTACCCATGCTGTGGGTAAACAGAGATATCCGGGTTCCATAGGATATCCGGTTCATGGAGTGGAAATGCGTCTGGATAATGTCAATCCTGAGACAGGGGAGGGGGAAATTGTAGCTAGGGGTGACAATGTGATGCTCGGCTATTACAAGGATCCCAAACGTACTAAGGAGGCCTTTACTGAGGATGGTTGGTTGAAGACCAAAGATGTGGCTTCAATGGATAAGAAAGGACGCTACTATATCAGAGGGCGACTTGGTAATATGATTGTCGGCCCTTCGGGCGAAAATATCTATCCCGAAGAGATCGAGAGTGTAATCAATGATATTGAAGGTGTGAATGAATGCATAATCATTCAGCGTAAAGGCAAATTGGTGGCACTTGTACAGTTCAATGAAAACATCATCGACTGGGACACGGAAGGCGAGGCTGAATTTTACGAAAAACTCGAAGCCAGAAAAGCGGCAGTAATGAATATCGTCAATAAAAAAGTAAGCAAGACCTCCAAAATCAACGATGTTGAGGTAATGAAAGAGCCTTTTGATAAGACCGCAACCAGGAAAATACGCAGATTTAAGTATAAAGAGGAAAAAGAGGAAGAGTAGATGCAACCTTTTGCTTTTTTTTGCATCTAATATGTAGATAGTTCTTTGACATCTGCTGATGTCACATATGGGGATGTCTGGTTTTGACAGCATATGATGACGGATGGCAAGCATGCCGAGCTTCGTGACCTGGCTCGTTAATCTCAGATCTCAAGCCATTAACTGGCAATAACAACTATGCACTCGCTGCGTAATCTAGACTAAGTCAGATTCCTTAATCGAGCCGGCCAGGCCGGTATCGACGAGTATCCCGCCGGACTTTAAGCGAACTATGTTCGGTAAACGGGGTATCATCCAAGTTCGCTGCACGCGACTACTCCTCTGCATCGCGTTAAGAGACCGAGGATAAGGAGGCGGTGGCAGGCCTGCAAGCAGTCTCCTCCCGACAATAAACAGCAGGATAAGCATGTAGAAAACCCTCTGGCGCTATGTTTGGACGGCGGTTCGACTCCGCCCATCTCCACCAAGTTTAACTTTAGGTGAGTAAATTGACGCAGAACTTTACGCTAAAAGGTGTAAGGTTCTGCGTTTTTTTTCGTGGTACGGGTTGCGTGGTGCGGGTTATGGGTTGCAGGGTGCGTGGTTCAGGAGTAGTTTATGATCTATGGCGGGTTTTGAAGAGGAGGATGTGGATGGGATGATGGCTATTTCAGAATTGATGCTAGCAACTATTAACAGATACCTTTTCATCCTCTATAGAAAAAACAGCGACACTCCCGCGATACTAATAAAGGCTCCGATAACCTCTATGACTTTCACTTTTTGTTTAAAAATCAGATAAGATGGCAGAATAATAAGTACCGGTGTCAGTGCCATGATGGTGGATGCTATACCGGCATTTGTATATTGAACTGCCATAAGCGAGAGAGATACACCTATAAATGGTCCTGTAATGGTTGCAAGAGTGGCATAAAGCATCCCACGGCGATCATTTAGGGCATGGACAAGCTTTGGACCTTCCTTCCTAATCAGAAGGATTAATATAAATCCAATGGCACCCATAACAGCTCTTATAAAGGTCGAGGCGAAGGGAATCATTGTGCTCACTGTAGTGGCATTCTCAGGGATTGCAGCATGATAGTGGCCCATACCTACCTTACTCAGTACCAGCCCCACTCCTTGACCAACTCCTGCGCCTATGCCGAGTAAGACTCCTTTGATAGGTAGTTTAAAAGCTACTTTGTGTCCATGACCCCTACTGAGAATGGACATAGCGATGCCCGAAAGAGTAACCACCATACCCAGTATGCCTTGCAAGGAGATAGTCTCCCCAAGTAGTGCCCAGCCTGTAATAGCCGCCACCGGAGGAGCCAGAGTCATGAAAAGCTGCCCGAAACGCGCTCCAATTACCAGATAGGAGTTGAAAAGGCACCAGTCGCCAAACACATACCCTATGAGTCCCGAAAGAAGCAGCCAAAACCAGGTCTTGCCATTCGCAAAGCTCGGCC
>JAAZEZ010000040.1 GCA_012511975.1 Bacteroidales bacterium
ATACAGAGGATGCCTAAGGAGGTGGGGGTCAATCTGGGTAATCCGGCATATTATCCCTATCTCTCGGTTTGTGCCACCGGCACACACGATACCAGCACTCTCCGCGGCTGGTGGCTTGAAAGGTTTGGCGAAGATTGCCCCAGTCATCATTGCGAAGATATAGTGGACAGCCATCTCCACTCTCCGGCTATGCTTACCATATTGCCGCTTCAAGACTGGTTTTCCCTGGATGACAGCCTGCGTGTAGAAGATCCGGAAAGTGAGCGCATCAATATTCCCTCCAATCCCAAACACTACTGGAGGTACAGGATGCATATTACACTTGAGGAACTTTTCGCCAAATCACAATTCAACTCACATATCGCACATAAAGTGATCCTCAGTGGTCGCTCAGAAAGATAATCTATAACACATAACTATGACAAAAAGCACTTCTACTGAAAAGAAAACCCGTAAGAAACTAGCTATTCACTGGCAGATTCTCATCGGTATTGGTCTCGGTGTCATTTTCGGTATCGTGATGACCAAATTCATCCCTTACGAAAAATGGTCTCCCTATATTAAATGGGCAGGAGACATGTTCCTCAGGGGCCTGAATATGATTGTAATTCCTCTGATCTTTTCATCCATTGCACTGGGCGTGGCCGGAATGGGAGATTCCAAGTCCCTTGGACGTATTGCAGGCAAAATATTCGTATTTTACATAGTAACTACACTGATTGCAGCAACTATCGGATTGTTTTTGGTAAATCTTGTTAAACCAGGAGTTGGAGCCGATCTCAAACTTACCGAGAATGTTACTGAACTGGCAGGAACCCAGGTTTCATTCATTGATCAGATTGTAAATATAGTGCCGGCAAACATATTTGAAGCATTGAGCACGGGAAATCTACTTGCCATCATCTTTTTTGCCATAGTTTTTGGTTTTTTTATCACTATGGTGGACCAGAAACAGCAGACTACGCTAAAGGATATCCTGCAGGCAATCTACGATGTGATAATGAAGATTACACTCTTTATCATTAAGCTTGCCCCTTACGGAGTTTTTGCTATTGTGGCCAATGTGGTGGGTAAACAGGCGGGAGACACAAAAGCCCTGCTCGATATTGCAGGCAGGCTGGGAATATTCGTTCTCATTGTTTGGGGAGGGCTGCTTCTTCAAGGTGGAATCGTACTGCCTGCACTTGTCAGGATACTCGGCAAGGTAAATCCCTGGAAGCATATTTCCAAAGTATCAACAGCTCTTTTGACGGCATTTTCTACCTGTTCCTCAGGGGCGGCCCTGCCTTTCAATATCAAGCAAACGCAGGAGTGCGGTGTTTCGAGCAAAATAGCCAGTTTCGCCCTTCCTCTGGGATCCACCGTCAATATGAACGGTACCGCTCTCTACGAGTGTGTAGCAGCCATATTTATTGCACAAGCCTATGGCATAGAACTGACAATAATGCAGCAGGTCATCCTGGTCTTTACCTCTTTAATGGCTGCAATCGGCGCTGCCGGTATTCCCATGGCGGGATTAGTTATGATTACCATCATACTCAATGTAGTTGGTCTGCCTCTTGAGGGTATCGGGCTTGTGTTGGCTGTTGAGCAACTCTGTGACATGCCCCGCACAATGATCAACACCTATGGCGACACATGTGGTGCCGTAATAATTGCCAGAAGCGAAGGCGAAGAACTTACGATTTAGAACAAACCATGTAACTGCGCATCAATCCTGTCGGTGATGGTGCGGAAATGAATAGGATTCTCCTGAAAATTGAGGTTATCCACGTCAATTATCAGGAGATTTCCGTCTTTATATCCGTTAATCCACTTCTCATAGCGTTCGTTAAGGCCTTTGAGATAGTCAAGGCGAATACTGCTTTCGTACTCGCGTCCACGTTTCTGGATATTATTAACCAGATTGGGAATGCTTGAGCGGAGATAAATCAACAGGTCGGGAGCTTTGACAAGCGATACCATAAGCGAAAAGAGGGAGGCGTAATTTTCGTAGTCGCGGGTAGCCATGAGCCCCATCGAATGGAGATTGGGAGCAAAAATGCAGGCATCCTCATAAATGCTACGGTCCTGTACAATCACATCTTCGGATTTGCTGATCTCTACAACATCAAGAAATCTTTTGTTGAGAAAATAAATTTGGATGTTGAACGACCAGCGTTCCATATCGTTATAGAAATCCACAAGGTAGGGATTATAATCCACGGACTCGTACTTTGGAGTCCAGCCATAGTGTTCGGCAAGCATCTTGGTGAGTGTAGTCTTGCCACTTCCGATATTTCCTGCGATAGCGATGTGCATAGCTCCTGATAAAATTGCGTTATTGACAAAAATACAAACTCTTTTTCGTATTTTTGCAATTATTCGTACAAATCTCTTATTATGGTCAATTATAAATGTTTCTATTTTAATGAATTGAGAGTGGGATGCTATCTTATTTGGGATGACACCCGCGAGTGTGTGATTGTAGATCCGGGATGCAAGGATGATAATGAATTGGGACGCTTGGAGAAGTTTGTTGAAGAAAACTCCCTCACTCCTGTCAAAATCCTCCTTACCCATGGCCATTTTGATCATGTAATGGGCGTGCAAGGCGTTGCCGACAAATGGGATCTCAAGGCTTATATCCATCCCAGTGATCGCAATTTTGCCCTTTCGGCCCACGAATCGTGCAGTTATTTTGGTTTTAATATGAAGCCCATAACTTGCGAGATGCTCAATATCTCTGATAATTCCACTATAGAATTCGGTACAACCAAATTTAAAGTTCTCCATACACCCGGTCATACCCAGGGCTCTGTTTGTTTTCATTATAAAAAACAAAAACTCCTCTTTTGTGGTGATACACTTTTTGCAGGGAGCATCGGGCGCACGGATCTTCCCGGAGGCAACTATGATCAGTTGATAGAGAGCATTACTCAGAAGCTCCTCTCTCTGGACAGCGCTACAAGGGCAATGCCCGGCCATGGTCCAGAAACTACCATAGGATACGAATACTCTACAAACCCCTTCCTCGGTTAATGTTATGGGCGGAGGCACCGACTATATTGAAATTACCGGTGCGAGGGTCCACAACCTCAAGAATATTGACCTGTCAATTCCGCGCAACCGGCTCGTAGTAGTGACAGGACTTTCAGGTAGTGGTAAATCCTCCCTGGCGTTTGATACCATCTATGCGGAGGGACAGCGTCGCTATATGGAGACTCTATCCGCTTATGCACGGCAATTTATAGGTATTCTCGAGAGGCCTGATGTGGATGATATCAAAGGTCTGAGTCCCATAATTGCTATAGAGCAAAAGACTACCGGCCGCAATCCCCGTTCGACGGTCGGCACTATAACCGAAATATATGACTTCTTCCGTCTTCTCTATGCTCGTGCAGCGGATGCATTTTCGCCGGAGAGCGGAAAAAAGATGATACGCTATACGGATGAGCAGATTACCGATCTTATCATAGAAAACCACAAAGAAGAGAAAATTCTGTTATTGGCGCCTCTCGTAAAGGGACGCAAAGGCCATTACAAGGAACTCTTTGAACAACTCATCCGTAAAGGATACAGCCAGGTGCGCATCGACGGAGAGATGCAATGGCTCTCCGATGTCAAGCCACTCGATCGCTATAAGGTCCATTTTGTGGAACTAGTGGTGGACAAACTAATTCCCCGTGAAGAGGAGCGCAAACGAATCAGAGAATCGGTGCTAACTGCACTACATCAGGGCAAAGGTTCTCTGGCAATTCTCAGACTGGAGGATAATTCCATTGAGCACCTGAGCCGCCATCTGATTTGCCCTGAGAGTGGACTCTCCTTCGCGACACCGGCTCCTCACACCTTCTCGTTCAATTCTCCACAGGGTGCCTGTCCTCACTGTAAGGGATTGGGTACCATCGCTACCGTTGATATCAGCAAGATAATTCCGGATCTCTCCAAATCTATTGCCGGTGGGGGAATCGAGAGTATCGGAGCACTGAGGGACAATACCACTTTCAGATATTTGGAGGCTATTGCTTCCAAATACGGTTTCTCGCTGCATGACCCCATCAGTACTATTTCGGAGGATGCGTTAAATCTTATCCTCTATGGTTCAGATGAGCTCCTGAGGATAGGCAAAGGCTCCAATATGGAAATGTCCTCTTTTCAGGGGATATTGGCGCTGATTTATCACAACCATGAGGAAAGCGATCAGGTTTGGGATAAGAAAGAACTCTTTGTGGATGAAATGGTCTGTCCGGTGTGCAATGGCACGCGACTCAAGAGTGAGTCTCTCTGTTTCCGAATAGATGATAAAAATATTGCCGAAGTGGCCCAAATGGAGATCGATACCCTCTATGAATGGATCTGCGGACTTTATCGGAAACTATCCTCCAGGCAACAGCTCATAGCTGAAGATATTCTCAAGGAACTCAAAGACAGAATAGGTTTCCTAAAGGAAGTAGGACTGGACTATCTTTCTCTTGATCGCACTACACGCTCGCTTAGCGGCGGTGAAAGTCAGCGTATACGGTTGGCTACCCAGATCGGTTCCAAGCTGGTCAATGTGCTCTATATCCTTGATGAGCCCAGTATCGGTCTCCATCAGAGAGATAATCTAAAGCTCATTAATTCCCTAAAGGCGCTTAGAGATGAAGGCAACTCCGTGATGGTGGTGGAACACGATCAACAGATGATGGAAAAAGCAGATTGGTTGATAGATCTCGGTCCAGGCGCAGGAGAGAAGGGTGGAGAGCTACTCTACAACGGTCCTCCTGCAGATATCGCCTCCGGCAGTCGTCAAAGCCTCACAATCGATTATCTACTCGGACGTAAATCAATAGAGATCCCCTCTGTTCGCCTTAAAGGCAATGGGAAACAGATAACTCTAGTAGGAGCCAGCGGCAATAATCTTAAAAATGTCACTCTCAATCTACCCTTAGGTCTATTTGTGGGCATCAGCGGTGTAAGCGGCAGTGGCAAATCTTCGCTTATCAATGAGACCCTGATGCCTATTCTCAGCCGCCATTTCTACAGATCCAAATATAAGGTGATGCCTTATGAATCGATACACGGAATCGAAAATATCGACAAGATTATCGAGATCGACCAGGCTCCTATAGGACGCTCTCCGCGCAGTAATCCCGCTACCTATACAAATGTGTTTACTGACATTAGAAGACTATTCGGAGAGACTCCCGATGCAAAAATCAGAGGCTTCAAAGCCAACAGATTTTCTTTCAATGTAAAGGGAGGCCGATGCGAGGTTTGCAAAGGAGCCGGGGTACAGGTGATAGAGATGAATTTCCTGCCCCCTGCCTATGTTACCTGTAAGGAGTGTAACGGGCTGCGTTATAAGCCGGATACCCTCGCGGTCAAATATAAGGGAAAGAGCATCAACGATGTTCTCAATATGACCGTTTCCCAGGCTTATGATTTTTTTGAAGCGATACCTTCCATATCACAAAGGCTCCGCACACTCAAAGATGTGGGGCTGGGATACCTTAAACTAGGGCAACAGAGTACTACCCTCAGCGGTGGTGAGAGCCAGCGTCTCAAACTTTCTGCAGAACTTGCCAGAAGAGATACCGGCAATACCCTCTACATTCTGGATGAGCCAACGACAGGACTTCATTTTGAGGATATAAAAGTGCTACTCAAGGTACTTCGGCGTCTGGTGGATCAGGGAAATACGGTAGTTATCATTGAGCACAATCTAGATGTACTCAAATCAGTCGACTATCTGATAGATCTCGGTCCGGAAGGAGGCAAGGCGGGAGGTCAGATTATTGCTGAGGGCACTCCGGAGCAGGTAGCTGCTTGTGCTGCTTCCTATACGGGTGGTTTTCTTCGTGAAGTCCTTGGAGTGAAATAATCCTTTGTTTCCTTTGTTAGCGTGGTCTCAACCATACTGCAGGATTCTGCTTTGTGGTTCCCTTCCAGATCTGGAAATGCAGTTCCGAAGTATTGCCCTCTTCGTTGAGGATGCCGATCGGTTCCCCTGTAGTCACTTTGTCCCCGTTTTTGATACTCACCTTTTTCAGTTTGCAGTAGAATGTAAAGTAGTTGCCGTGCTGGACAAGTACGCACTGGTTATAACCCGGCATCATGATAATCTGTTTTACAACTCCGTCAAATACGCAAAGCACTTCGGCATTTTTTGAAGTGGAGATATCGATGCCATTATTTTCCGGCAGTTTAAGATTCTTATAGACAGGGTGGTAATGGACACCATATTTTCCAACTACGACTCCTTTAGCCACAGGCCAGGGGAGTTTACCCTTATTTTGCTCAAACATCCCTGAAAGAGTGTAGTCAATTGGTGTTTTTTCCTTTTGTTGAGTTTTGACGGTTTTGCTGAGTATGCTCTCTATCTCGCGGTTGAGTCTTTCCACCTGCTGGCGTTTTTTCTCCAGTTCGCGCATTTGTTGTTTGCGACTTTTGGAAAGGTTGTCGGCTACCTGACGGCTCATGGTCTCCTCGCGAAGTAGCTCTTTGTACTCCTTTTCGCGTTCAGCGCGAGTAGCCTCAGCTTCCTTTTTCATATTTTCGAGTTCTTTCTTCTCGAGTTCGAGTTGTGCCTGTTTTTCCCTAATCTTGATCCCTTGCTCGTTGACTATATTGGCAAGGTTTTTCAGGTATGAAAACCTGCGGTAGCCCTGTCCGATACTTTCGCTGGCGAAGAGGTACATAAACCACACTTTTGTATCGCGGTTTTTATAGGTATTACGAACCAGGCGTGCGTAATAACTCTCGAGAGTGTCGATTTCTCTCTGAAGGGTTTGGATTGAGCGGGTTTTGGCGTTTATATTGCGGCCAATCTCAGCGATTTCCTTATCGATGCCTTCAATGATGGTTTTTCGGTTGGATATTTTTTTTCTTATGAGAGTCAGTTCCAGAGTGCTGGCTTTCTCCTTTGAGAGTATCTCCTTAAGCTGGCGGTTGATAAATTCGATCTCCTCCTCAAGCCGCTTTTTCTGCTCTGACTGGCGTGAAACATCTTGTGCAGATGCTCCCAGAGAGAAGAGTAGCAGTGAGACTATGAGTAGGAGCCGCTTCATTGTTATCTTCCGATTTCGGCCTTCTTGGTTTTAATTTTCTCCTCGATACCAAGAGTATCATCGAGTGCTTTTGCCTGATTCCAGTAGACGAAGGCGAGGTCATACTCCTTGAGTGCAAAGAGCACATCACCGTAATGGTCCATAATTACAGCACTCTCTTTACC
>JAAZEZ010000041.1 GCA_012511975.1 Bacteroidales bacterium
CCCTTATGGTTCTGATAGTAGCCCAGGCAGTATTCAATGTCTACCAGTTTATTACTGCGGATCTGCAGTCGTTTATCTATTTTCAGTTCTAAGGATTAGGGATTGCCGTCGGGATTATCCGGAACATCAGGTTCAGCAGGTGCTGCCTGCTGGATCAGCAGCAGATTACGTTCTATCGTTTCGCTGAATATCCTGGCCTGGGTTTGCCGCATGGGGCCTTCATTCAGGGTAGTCTTAAAGACAACGGTGGTGTCACCATCGGCCCAGTTGGGTTTAACAATTATCCATTGGTCACTATAAGTGATGTCCGGTGTTTCTATCTCCCATATGACATTGGAGTGTACATCCAAATAAGCACTGTCGATATTGTGGCTGAATATAATAGTGTCCTGAGAGATGGTCAGCTCAGGCAGGACATATTTTTCACACGAAACAAACTGAGCGAGCAGCACAAAGAGAAAAAGTGCAGCAACAGCCCAGGTCAAAATATTTTTCTTCTCTTTCATTTCAAGACAAAGTTACAAATAATATGCAGTTGTGGTGTTTTTTTGTTCCGGGAAGAACATATTTTTCTTTTTTTACCTATATTTGTCAATTATACAGATTATAATATGCGTGAGATTTTTCCTGTCATTCTAGCGGTAGTGCTTATGGCAACCTCTTGCCACAAGGTGGTGGACCCCGAGATTTCGGTAGATCCTTATGCTATAACTTTTGACTACAACGGTGGCTCATTCGACGTCAATGTCCGTTGCAACGTGGATTGGACAGCGGATTGTGACACACTCGGTATAACTATTTCCCCAACTTCCGGCAAAAAGGATGGTTCTGTAAGGATCTCCGTTCCCGCAACCACATCAAAGTCCACCCAGGTGGCCAGGATAACATTCACTGCAAAGGGTGAAGAAAGTTCCAGAATTACAAAAACCGTCGTTACCATCGGTTCCTATCCATTTGTCGGGGTTGATGTAGGGCAGCTTACCATTGCAGCCGAGGGAGGTGGAATACAATTTCTGCTGACGGCCAATCGTGAATGGACTGCCACATGTTCAAATCCTGCGTTTACATTTTCCCCCGAAACCGGAAAAGTCAATGATATCATCAGGGTTACTGCTGATGTCAACGAGACCGGCTCTCCGAGAGAGTGTTTCATCACCTTCAGACTTAAAGAATACCAAAATACAACGGCACAAATAAAAATAGTTCAGACATCTTTATAGCACTATGAGAAAGGCAGCGTTGATATTATTCGCTTTACTCTTCTGTTTTCCCGCCTTTGCTCAGAAATATCAATTTTCGGGGAAGGTGCTTGAAAAGGGTACGGATATTCCTGTGGAGTTTGCCACCGTGGTGATGCCGGATAAGGAGTTGTGGGCAGTAGCCAATGCAAAAGGCGAGTTTGTCATCAGCGGTGTTTCGCAAGGTAAAACCAAAGTAGAGATATCCTGTCTGGGATATGCTCCCACCACATTTGAAATAGATATTACCAAAGACCTCAAGGGCGTCACCTACTATCTTGCGATCGATGACCTGACCCTCGAAAGCGCAGTGGTGGTAGCAAAGGAAAATACCAATAGTGCCACCACCAGCCGTCAAATTGACAGGACTGCACTTGAGCATATGCAGATGGTAAATGTCTCAGACATCTCCTCATTGTTGCCGGGTGGAGTTTCGGCCAACAGCGGCAAACTCACCAGCTCGACTGAGGCTTTTCAAATCCGTTCCGACGAGACCTCGGCAATCTCCTCTTTCGGCACGGCGGTTGAACTGGACGGGGTACGCCTCTCCAACAATGCTACCCATGGTGGAGTATCGGGAGTTTCTACCCGTAATATAGCCTCATCCATCGTAGAGTCCATAGAGATCATAACCGGAGTGCCATCTGTGGAGCATGGTGATATGACCAACGGAGTGGTAAAGATCAATACCCGTAAAGGGAAATCTCCCTGGATGATTACTGCAATGACCAGTCCCAATACCAAACAGCTCTCTTTAAGTAAGGGATTTGACCTTGGGGCGAAAGGCGGAGTAATCAATGCGAGTGCAGAGAGGACCACATCCGTACATGATTTGGCATCTCCTTTTACTACCTACCAGCGTAACGCCTTTTCGTTAATCTATTCCAACTCTTTTGATGCATTTGGACAGCCGATAAGATTTTCGGTCGGAGTTTCCGGTAACGTCGGGGGATTCGACCAGAGTGCCGATCCCGACTCCTTTATGGAAACTTACTCAAAGGAGAAGGAAAATACCATCAGAGGCAATTTTTCATTAAACTGGCTTCTCAATAAGTCCTGGATTACCAATTTAGAGCTTACGGGTTCTGTAGTCTATTCCGATAATCTCTCTTCATCCAGCAATAATAAATCCAGTTCTAGCTCAACATCCTCCCTCCACGGAATGGAAGAGGGATATTTTGTTTCAACTCCCTATTCATACAACCCCGATGCCGAGGTTATTCTCAGGCCTGCCGGATACTGGTATGAGGTTAGCCACGATGACAATAAGCCTCTCGATTATAATCTTCACCTAAAGATAAATTGGGCTCACGACTTTGGCGGGGTGGTCAACAAACTGAAACTTGGAGCTCATTTTACCGGAAGCGGTAATCTCGGAGAGGGTTTTTATTATGAAGATCTCTCAAAAGCACCGGATTGGAGGCCCTATCCCTATAAGGATATTCCCTTTGTAAACAATCTGGCGGCATACGCTGAAGAAAATGTCACCATTCCCATCGGTACCACTTCACTCAATCTTGTGGGTGGTGTGCGTTCAGAGTGGACTATGATAAACAATTCGGGTTATGGTACGGTCAATAGCTTATCGCCACGTTTCAATGCGAGATATTTGATCATAAAATATCAAAGGAGCCGGTTTTTGAGAGAACTCTCCCTACGCGGCAGCTGGGGTGTAGCCGTTAAACTCCCTTCGGTCTCCATTCTCTACCCTACACCATCCTATTACGGAAAACAGGTCTTTGCTCCCGGTACAATGGCGGACGGAACTGCATTCTACGCATATTACATTCTTCCGAGACAGATAGAATATAACCCCGATCTCAGATGGCAGAAGGCGCAGCAGAGCGAAGTGGGAGTTGAGGCGGATATAGCAGGCGTTAAAATTTCCCTTGCGGCCTTCTATTCCAAAACTCTGGACTCTTACTTCACATACAGTGAATATGAGCCCTTTACCTACAAATGGACGGACCAACGCAGTCTGGAAGGGTGTCTGATCCCCTCCTCCGAGCGCCTCTACTCCATAGACAGGAAGACGGGAGTAGTTACCGTGAAAGATATCACCGGCAAAGTGCCTGATCAGACACTCGCCTATACGGAGAAAAACACCTTTGTTTCAAAGACCAAAGTGACCAACGAGGTAGCCCCTACCGTACGTAAAGGCATAGAATGGGTGATAGACTTCGGACAGATACCTGCCATTCGTACCTCTATCAGAATGGACGGTACTCTTTATAAATACAGGAGCACAAATGAGAACATAGTGCAGTCGTACCAGACCAACCGCACCATGTCGGACGGTATCACACCATACCAGTTTGTAGGGCACTTTGTTGGTAGCGGTTCCGGAACAAGCAACGGTTCCGAGAGTCTTAAGTTGCGTAACAACATAACTTTCACTACTCATATTCCCAAGGCGCGACTGATATTTACCCTCAGACTCGAAAGCTCGCTCTACCGTCACGATCGCAACCTTGCGGAATATAGCGGCGAACAGACTACCTGGCCTATCAGCGGTCAGGATAAAATTCCATCAGGCACCGAGTTTTACGACATAAAGGGCCATGTCGCCAAATATCCTCTCTATTATTCCACCTTTGACGATCCCAAAACTCTCATCCCATTCCGTGAAAAATATCTCTGGGCTAAAGATAACAACAAGCAGCTATTTTCAGAGCTGGATGCAATGATCAACACGACGGGATACAATTATCTCTACCTTAAGAATGTCTTTTCTCCCTATTTCTCGGCCAATATCAGCGTGACCAAGGAAATAGGCAGAATAGCCTCTCTCTCATTTTATGCCAACAATTTCTTTTATTCGACAATGAGATTCAAAACAAGCGCTTCACAGACCGATGTATCTTTGTTTGAATTTTTATCATATATACCTAAATTTTATTATGGACTCACATTGAGGCTAAAAATACAATAATATAAATACACAATGCGTATGAAAAAGTTTGTTTCATTTCTGATGTGCAGCGTATTCTTAATCGCTGCGGTCTCCTGTCACAAGGATGACCCTTACAAATTGTATGACGTCAAAGTTCAGTTGGTCTATTCGGATGCTGATCCCGTAGCCGGCGTTACGGTAAATGCGGTCAATACCAATACCGGAATGATTTATGTCGGCACAACCGATGCTCAAGGTAATGCAGTTGTGCCTGCAGTTGCCGGTCTTTATGAATTTTCCGCTACTGAAACCCGTGCCGAAAGCGGTACTGCTTACTCCTTCAACGGCTTTAAACAGCAAGTTGCCATTACTCACGATTATGAGAAGACTCCTTTCGTGGTTACCATCGACATGGTCGGTTCAGAGGCAAAACAGATCATCGTTAAGGAGCTTTACACCGGCGGTTGTCAAAAAGATGACGGTTCCGGTTATTTCCAGAATGATAAGTATGTCATTCTTTACAACAACTCCACAGTTGATGCCGATCTAAAGAACCTCTGCTTCGCAATGACAATCCAATACAACTCACATACAACGAATGTCGATGTGGTTGATGGTAAACTCACTTATGAGGCAGAAAACAGAGTGCCCGCCGGACATGGCTTCTGGACCTTTGCGGAGGGTAATGCTCCGGTACTCAAACCGGGCGAAGAGGTTGTTGTGGCTATAAATGGGGCCATCAACCATACTCTTACCTACAGCAATTCAGTGAATCTCTCCAACAGCAACTACTATGCTATGTATGACCCTGAATCGGGATACAGTCTGGCTTCTTACTACCCTACACCTTCTGAGGCAATCCCTACCTCACATTATCTCAAGGCCTACAAATATGGTACGGGAACGGGTTGGCCTATTTCGGTGACCGGCCCCGCATTCTTTATCTTCATAACTCCTGACGGTGTGACACCTCAGTCATTCTTTGAGGATACTTCCAACGAGAATTTATATGACAACAAGGCTTCAGGAAAGCGTAAATGGGTTTCTGCAGAATGGGTTGTGGATGCCTGTGAGGTATTTTCAGCCGGTTATGTCGGCAAAAACAACAAGCGTCTCATCACCTCTGTTGACGGAGGCAGCGTGGTACTTACCAACAGACAAGGATATTCCATCTATCGTAATGTCAACAAGGAGGCTACCGAGGCGATACCTGATAATAAGGGAAAACTTGTTTACAGCTACAATATGGGAACAAGTGACCTGGAAGAGGGTTCAACCGATCCGAGCGGTATCGATGCTGAAGCCTCCATCAAGGCAGGCGCCCGTATCATCTACATGGATACCAACAACTCCGGAAACGATTTCCACCAGCGCAAAGAAGCTTCGTTGAGGAGCAAATAAGGGGAATTGATGATGAAACGTTGTCTGACTCTAATGGTAATGGCGTTGTTCTGCCTCTTTTCAGGCCGGGCACAGGTGACTCCGCAGAATCTTTATGATTTTAATTTCATAAAGGGTTCAGAGCCCTGGTTGACCAGCAGCAATGCGGCCGGTCTTATTCGTCTGCCTGTGGAGAAAATCTTCATTACGCAGGCAGGATTTGACAAGAATAATGGCGGATTTGTGGCCCATCACCAGTCGGATGACAGTTTTAATGCCGGAGCTTTGGCAGAGTCATTCTCCCACCTGGGAAAGGATGTCTATGTTTACGGTAAATTGTCGTATGACTATTTTAAAGGGAAGAATATGGGTGGCTCAGTAATGAGCGACCCATTTCATTCCCCTTTGAATGTTGTGGCAATGGCAGACTCTACAGCCGGAGTAAAGACACTGGAGACATATCAGTTGACCGGAGGTGTAGCCTACCGTTTCAATGATGCCCTTTCTGCAGGAGGCAGGATAGACTACACAGGTGGCAACTACTCCAAGGCTCGTGATCCACGTCACGTCAATATGATAATGGACATGGAAGTGACTGCCGGTCTGAGCTGGAATATAGGGAACAAGGTCGTAATAGGAGCCGATTATATTTTCAGAAGAAATCTCGAAAGTTTTTATTATCAGATTTACGGCACAACCGACAAACTCTACTACTATCTGGTGGATTACGGTGGATTTTTCGGGCAGCGGGAGGTGTTTGGAGAGAAGGGTTATTCAACACAAACCAATACTATGCCGCTGTTGACCACATATCACGGAGGTGCTCTTCAACTGGAAATAGGTCCTTCATCCAGAGTCAGACTATTTAATGAGTTTTCATTCAAGTCATTTGACGGCTATTACGGCAGAAAGTCCACATCTACCATAATGTATTCGGCTCATAATGGTTTCCAGGCGGGATATAATGGCCATTTATCTTTCGGCAAAGGAGATAACCGACATATAGTGAAGCTCTCAGCCGACTATACGCACCTGATAAACAACGAGAACGTCTACCAGGAAAAAAACATTGAAGGAGTCAAGGAGATCATCTATTTCGGTAGCAACGAGGTTCTGGACAGAAATCTGATTGAGGGCAATCTGGAGTATTCCGCAAATCTCGGCATTAGGGACCATCGTCCAACACTTGTGCTGAAGGCCACCGCAGATGCGATGTACCGCACTCAAACAGCTTCGCTCTATCCTTTCTACCGTAAACAGAATATTCTCGCTATTGACGGACTGCTTTCGGGAGCCTATAATATTTTCCGCGAAAGCGGTATCATCGGAATCCGTCTTTGCGCAGGCTTCGGAAGTGGCACAGGCAACCCTTTGAATGACGGATTATATACACAAACCAATAACCCCAGAGCGCCGCGCACGATGGATGATGCGATGCTCAAGGAATTTGAATTTTTCACTGCCAACCGCATCAATGCCGGGGCAGGATTCAGATACTCACATTTTTTCAAAAATAATATTACCGGTTATATCGATCTGGACTACCGGTTGATAAATGCCCTCGGCATCAACTATCTTGCCGGTGCAATGCATCACTGCATCAGCGCTGTAGTGGGCATCTCATTCTAATACCAATTTAAATGAAAAGAAAACTGATACCTGCGGTGGTTACTTTGTTTCTCTCCGCTGTACTGTGCCGTGCCGATGAAGGCATGTGGCTGATTCACCTAATTGAGCAGGGACTCGCCAAGAATATGCAGGAGAGGGGTCTGCAGCTCGATCCGAACACCCTTTATGATGAAGAGAAGGGTGGGCTGAGTGATGCAGTCGTGTCACTCGCTTTCGGCTGCAGCGGCAGCATGATCTCATCCGACGGTCTGATGATCACCAACCATCACTGTGCTTATTCGGATGTACATGCGTTGAGCACCCCCGAGCATAACTATCTTGAGGATGGATTCTGGGCGATGGATCGCTCGCAGGAGGCTCCTGTTAAGGGTGATGGTATCTGGTTTCTGAAGAAAGTGATAGATGTAACCTCCGAAGTACAGCACTTGCGCGATTCAATCGTTCCAAGGGGCGGAGGTTTCGCAATGCGCAGGGTTTACAGCTTAATTGAGGGCAGATACGGAAGACTTTTCAAAGGTCAGGGTGAGGTTTCCTGTTCCTCAATGTGGGGCGGTAACAAGTACTATATGGCACTTTACGAAGTCTATAAGGATGTACGTCTGGTGGCAGCTCCGCCGATCTGCATCGCATCCTTCGGAGGTGAGGTGGACAACTGGGAATGGCCACAGCACAAGGGAGATTTTGCGCTTTACCGCATTTATACTGCTCCTGACGGTTCTCCGGCCGAATATTCTCCCGACAATATTCCGATGAAGCCCTCTCGTACGCTAAAAATATCCACTGCTGGTGTGCAGAGAGGAGATTTTGCGATGGTCATCGGCTATCCCGGCCGTACAGACAGGTATGCATCCTCATTTAAGGTGAACAATATAGAAACCGTTGTCAATCCGATACAGGTAGAGAAACAGGGGGAGCAGATGAAGATTATTGACGGTTGGATGAATCTCGATCCGGCAGTGCGTCTGAAGTATGCCGACCATAACTTATCCTAGAGCAAAGTGCAGGAAATCCGCGAAGGAGAAATATTTTGTTACAGCAAATATAATGTAGCGGAGAAAAAACGTGAACAGGAGGTGGAACTCCATAGCTGGATAATGTCTGATTCCTTGAGGGCAAAACGTTACGGCACTTTGCTGCATGACCTTGGAGTCAAATATAAATCTCTGGAATATATAGAAAAGCAGACCGGTTATTATCGTGAGACAATGGCCAGGGGAGTGCGCTTGCATCGGATGCTCAACCATGTGGCCAGAAGTGCGGAAATGGTGGCAAAGAGCAAAGGTCAACAGGTGCCTATAGCTGACAGTACGCGCGCCCTTGAGACAATAATGAAGATGTACGATGAGTTTGATATGAGGGTGGAAAAAGATCTGATCGATCTCTCCATAAGGGAATTTTATGCTCATGTGGACAGCGTGTTCTGGGGAGAATGGTTGACTGAACAATATGATCTGTTTGAAGGTGACACCTACGCTCTTGTGGATTGGATATGGGAGAATTCTCTTTTTACTGACCAAGGCAGGTTTGAAAAGGCTTTGTCGGAGGCGACTACTGCGGAGAAATTTCGTGCGGACCCTCTAATGGCAGCTATCAATTCCACTAAAATGATAATGTATAACAACTACAAGAGTAAAGTCGATAGAGGTATAAAGTTGACCAGGCTAGAGAACAACTACAGAAACTTACTCTATCAGATGAATCTTGAAAAAGGTATTCCACAATATCCTGATGCCAATTCCACAATGAGGATCACTTACGGGACCGTCGGTCCGCTCCGCCTCTGTGATGGAATTATTTGTCTTGAAAGGAGTACGGTACGCGGTATACTGGAAAAATATGACCCCAACAGATATATTTATTCACTCAAACCCGAATTGAAATCTCTCTATGATGCCCGTGATTGGGGCAGATGGGCAGATGCTTCCACAGGAGAATTGTATATCAATTTTGTTACCGACAATGACATCACGGGCGGCAATTCCGGCAGTCCGGTGATGAATGGCCGGGGCGAACTGATAGGACTGGCATTTGACGGCAACAAGGAATCCCTTGCAGGTGATACCTATTTCGATCCGGTGATGAATAAATGTGTCTGCGTCGATATACGTTATGTACTTTGGATTCTGGATAAATATGCCGGAATGCAGCATATCATAGCGGAAATGCTGGGAGAGTAGTATTACTCCACAAATCCTATGGTGGCGACGCTTACCCTGAAATATAGCATCAGAGGCGTGGCACAAGCTGCAAGGGTTGAACCGGAGGTCAGCACATCATCTACAAGCAATATATGATTTATGCCTTTCGAAAGGAGTCGTAAAGCGACTTTCTTATTCACGCGAAAGGCATTTTTCACATTTTCCGCCTTTTCATTTCCGCTGAGGCGTGTCTGAGTGGAGGTCATCTTCGTGCGTTTCACTAGGGATCTGATAACAGGAATGGATTTTCCTTCAGGTTGTGATGAAAAGCCTTCGGCTACGCCTCTGGAAATAATGTCAGCCTGATTGAAGCTGCGACTCCACCGCCTGCGCCAATGTAACGGAACAGGTACGATGGCATCAATATCTCCGCAACGCTCTCCATTTGCCATTTTTTTACCGAGATCTCTGCCGGTTTCCAATCCCAGCGGAATATTGCACCTGTATTTGAATTTGTGGAGAATGTGGCCATAGCCACCGGTGTAGCGATAGAAAAACAGTGACGCTGCACTTTCGATGCCCACTTTTGACCACATTCGCTCTTCGGCCGGATTCTCCGGCCAGCTCCAGAACCAGGTATAAGGAATATCATTGCGGCAATCGTCGCAAATGTTCCTTTCTTCACAGGCAAGAATTGTTTGGCAAACTGCACATTTACGGGGAAAGAAGAGGTCCCCAAGTGCCTTGAAAGAGTATCTCGTCCCACTGACAATGTCATTCCAACAGCCCATATCGATACGTGTTTTGTACAAACCTACAAAAAAATAGTAATTTTGCAGCATGCCCGACAAAAGAATAATTGAATTTATTTTAGAGCATCACGTAATGTCTCTCGCTTGTGCCGCACACGGAGATTTGTGGTGTGCAAACTGCTTTTATGTTTTTTTGGAAGAGGAAATGAGCTTTGTCGTTACCTCCGAGGAAGAGACTCGTCATGCACAGCTTTTTATGGAAAATCCCGTCGTGACGGGCTCTATTGCACTTGAAACTGAAGTGATAGGCAAAATACGTGGTCTTCAATTCCGGGCAGTTGTGGAGAAATGTGATGAATCGCTTTTTGACAAATACAGGTTGGCGTATCTGAAACGCTTTCCCTATGCAATCCTCAAAGGGGGAGAAATCTGGCGCCTTGTCCTTACCGAACTCAAATATACCGATAACCGTCTTGGCTTCGGTAAAAAACTTAAATGGAAGTCAGGAAAAAACACTACCTTTGTCGATCATGCTTGATTTTGTTTCCATATCATTGGTGGATATTCTTGACATTATACTTGTCGGTTTGCTGATTTTTCAGATTATCAGACTGATACGCGGAACTGCCGCAATGAGTATTTTTGCAGGGATACTCATTCTATATGTGATATGGCTGGTGGTTTCCGCCTTCAATATGAAGCTCCTGTCTGCACTTATGGGACAGGTGCTCGGAGTGGGTGTAATTGCATTAATTGTAATATTTCAGCTGGAGATACGTCGTTTTCTACTTCATTTGGGTTCCAGATATGCTTCTGCTAACAGGAATAATTTTTTTCGCCGTTTGTTCAGGAATCGCGGCGGTGTCAATGTGGTAAGTCCGGAACTACTGGAAGAGTTGACAGAGGCCTGCAGGATGATGTCACAGGATAAAACAGGAGCCCTTATAGTACTCAAACACAAGACTTCGCTGGCAGCTATTATAGAGACCGGTGATGAAGTTGACGCTAAAGTGAGCCGCAGACTTCTTCTTAATATATTTTTTAAGAATTCCCCTCTGCACGATGGTGCTCTTATTATTGCCAATGAGAGGATTCATGCGGTCAGATGTACTCTTCCAATTTCTGCAAACCCCAATATCCCCGCCCAATATGGCTTGCGTCACAAAGCTGCCGTCGGAATCACCGAGCAGAGCGATGCCAGCGTTATTGTGGTTTCCGAGGAGACCGGCAATATTTCGTTTGTTTCAAACGGGGTACTTAAACCTATGAATAGTATTACTGAACTCAGGACGGCAATTGAAAACTCATACAGATAAGGATTGAAGGGATGATACTGGAGCAGAAAATAGGGTTTGATAGAGTCAGGAGACAGATTGCGGAGCGTTGCTCCACACAATATGCCGTTGACAAAGTATGGGATGAAGAGATTTCCCGCGATGCAAAGGAGATAGATTTGCGGTTGCAACTTACAGACGAAATGCGCCTTATCTCTATGTTCGAGGACTCATTTCCTTCTGTGGGCTTTATTGATACAAAGCCCTTTTTGCTGCCTTTAAATGTGCCATCCACATATATTGATTTGGTTTCCCTGAGTAAACTCAGAATTTCACTCGATACTCTGCGCAAGATTCTCTCTTTCTTCAAGGGGTGCAAGGATGATCTCTATCCCAACTTACGGAAGCTCTCCGAACAAATAACCTATTACCCTGAAGTGTCACGCAGGATAGATTCTCTTCTTGACAAGAGTGGTGAGATGCGCGATAATGCTTCCGAGCAGTTGCAGACCATTCGCCGTTCGCTAAAAGAAAAGGAGGGGGCAATATCCAAACGCATTTCGCAATTGCTAAAGAAGGCGCAGACTGAGGGGATTGTGGATGAAGATGCTTCGGTTTCTGTCAGGGACGGAAAAATCCTAATACCCGTGCCTGCAGCCAATAAAAAGCGTATCGCCGGCTTTGTTTACGACGAATCAGCGAGCGGTAAGACCGCCTTTGTAGAGCCGATGGAGGTGGTGGAGCTCAACAATCAGGTACGTCAGCTGAAGTTTGAGGAGCAGCGTGAGATCCTGAAGATACTGGTGGAATTTACCGACTTTCTGCGTCCCTATCTGGAGGAGCTGATAGCGGCCTCAGAGTATATTGGAGAGATAGATTTTATTCGGGCAAAGGCCAATGTTGCGCTGGATATGATAGCCGGTATGCCGATTATATCGCAGACAGGTGAGCTTGCATTGCGTAAGGCACGCCATCCTCTGTTGGAAAAGGCCCTGAAAAAGGAAAAGAAGGATATAGTGCCGTTGACCCTCACTCTAACACGTGAGAAGCACATCCTGCTCATCTCCGGCCCCAATGCCGGCGGCAAGTCCGTTTGTCTTAAGACAGTGGGTCTGCTGCAATATATGTTCCAGTGGGGAATGCTGATCCCTACCTCCGAGATTTCGGAAATGGTGATATTCGACAATATTTTCATAGATATAGGAGATGACCAGTCTCTGGACAATGACCTCAGCACTTACAGTTCGCACCTGGTGAATGTTAGAAAAATACTGGAAAATGCCACTGACAATTCGCTGGTGCTGATAGATGAGTTTGGTAGCGGTACCGAGCCCACCGCAGGAGGTGCAATAGCGGAGGCTGTATTGGCGCGTCTTGAAGAGATTGGAGCCTATGGAGTGATTACCACCCACTATACTAATCTGAAACTTTATGCCAATAACAGTTCCGGTGTAGTTAATGGCGCGATGCTTTTTGATGTGGCGGGCATTACTCCACTCTTTAAGCTTGAACAAGGACTACCCGGTAACTCTTTTGCTTTCGAATTGGCTCGTAATATCGGACTTCCTGAGACCATTGTCAAGGATGCGGAAGAGCGGGCGGGCAGCGGATTTGTCAGCATTGAGCGCAATCTCCGCCAGATAGCGCGCAGTAAACGCGTTCTCGATGAGAAATTAGCTCGTATCAGGAGCACCGACAAAACGTTGGAAAGTCTCACGGATAAATACCATAAGGAGTTGGGCGATATAAAGCAGCTCCGCAAGGAGATAATAGATGAGGCCAGAGCTGAGGCGAAAGAAATAATCGACCGAAGCAACCGTAAGGTGGAGCAGACCATTAGAGAAATAAAGGAGGCGCAGGCTGAAAGGGAGAAGACGCGCGCTATTCGTAAGGATCTGGAGCAGTTCCGACAGGAGATGGAAAATGAAGCAGAGAGTGAACTGGAACAGCAAATTACCCGCAAGATGGAGCAGATAGTGGCTCGCAAGGAGCGCGAAAAGGAACGCAAGGAGAGGCGTAAGAGTGAGGCTCAACGTCAGGAGGAGGCAAGGGTACGTGCTGCTGCCTCAAAAGAGCGGATTGTTGCTGACAAACCGCTGGAGGTGGGGGATAAAGTACGGATCAAGGGCTCCGAAATTGTGGGAGAGATAACACAGATGTCCGACAAGACAATTGCTGTGGCTGTGGGCAACATTATCAGCAAGATGGCTCCTTACAAGGTAGAACGCATTTCCAATCAGGAGTACAAGGATAGTACCCGCTATGCCAAGCCCCAATCGATTATTACCTCTTCCTCAATATCCGAGCGAAGGCTCAATTTTAAACCGAAAATTGACATCCGTGGTGAGCGTCTGGACAGTGCACTGGATATCGTTACCCGTTTTATTGATGATGCATTGATGGTGGGCTTATCTGAGGTTAAGATTCTCCACGGTAAAGGCAACGGAGTGCTCCGCGAAGAGATACGCAAATACCTTAAGACCATGCCTGGAGTAAATTCCCTACGGGATGAAGCTCTCCAGCTGGGAGGCGCAGGCGTTACTGTCGTAACTTTGGATTAACTTTTACAAAATTATATTATGAGAAAAATTGGGGTATTATTCGCATTTGCCATAATAATGACACTATTCGCATCCTGTGAAAATGCGGAGGAAAAAGTAACAACCGTTGCTGATGGCTTTTTGAAATCCTATTATCAGATGGATTACGAAGATGCTGCCACCTATTGTACTGATGAATTTGCGGAAATATTGCTCCAGGCCGTTGCTTCAAGGCCGGAACTCCCGGAAACTCTTGCAGAACTTGTAGAAGTGGCTGCCAAAGCTACAACCTACACCATCCTCAAAGTTGATACGGAGTCGGTGGAAGATGAGGCGACAGTCTCCTTTGAGCTACTTCCTTACAAGTCGGAAGTAGCCCTGGAGAGAACACTCTTTCTGATTAAGTCAGATAGGGAGTGGAAGGTTTCAGATTTTAAATAGGGCTTTGCAGCGTTCTACTGCGTCAAGCTTTTCCCATCCAAAAAACTGCACTTTCTCTTTTACTCTCTTACCATTACGGATGAGTTCCAATTCTTTTACAAATGGATCTCGCCCGAAATGGCCATAAGCTGCTGTGGCGGAATAAATAGGATTTTTGAGTCCGAATTTTTCAATTATGACTGCCGGGCGCAGATCAAAACACTCGTTTATGATAGCAGCAATCTCTCCATCGCTCTTGTCTACTCTGGATGTACCGACTGTGTTGACAAAAATGCTTAGCGGCTTCGCTACACCGATCGCGTAGGATAACTGAACCAACATTTCATCGGCTACTCCTGCTGCCACCATATTTTTGGCGATGTATCTTGCTGCATATGCTGCGGAACGATCTACTTTGCTGGGATCTTTTCCTGAAAATGCACCGCCGCCGTGTGCTCCTTTGCCTCCGTAAGTGTCCACGATAATCTTTCTTCCGGTCAGTCCCGTATCTCCGTGAGGTCCTCCGATAACAAATTTACTGGTAGGATTGACGTGTAGTATGAAGTCATCCTTGAAAAGGGCTTTGTTTTTTGGGGTCAGACGATTCAGGAGCCGGGGGAGAAGAATATTTCTGACATCTTCCTTGATTTTTGCCTGGTCAACATTCTCATCGTGTTGTGTGGAAAGCACTATGGTGTGAATCCTGGTGGGGACATTATTGTCGTCATACTCTATAGTAAACTGGCTCTTTGCATCCGGACGCAGATATGGCATCGGGGAGGGGGACTCCCTTCGGATTTTGGAAAGTTCCAGAAGTATGATATGAGCAAGAGTGAGAGGCAGAGGCATATACTCCTCTGTATCCTTGCAGGCGTAGCCAAACATCATTCCCTGGTCACCGGCACCCTGCTCTTTCTTGTCCACACCTTGTGCAATATCGGGAGACTGTTCGTGGATAGCCGATATCACCGCACAGGAATCGGCATCAAAACGATATTCGCTTTTCGTGTAACCGATGTGTCTGATGGTGTTTCTCGCTATGGTCTGGATGTCCACATAAGATTTTGATGTGATTTCGCCGCCTACAATGACGAGCCCTGTGCCCACGAATGTTTCGCAAGCAACGCGAGACTCCGGATCCTGACGTAAAAAATCGTCCAGGATGGAGTCGGAAATCTGGTCGGCAACCTTGTCAGGATGCCCTTCAGATACTGATTCAGATGTAAATAAATATGCCATTTGGTTTTATATAAAAATTAAAAAAGTCAAATCAAGCGGGAATGCAGGATTTGACATCATTAAGGCAATTTTAGCATTTTTTAAGGTGGTTGCAAGCAGTCAAATCTTTCCACTCCTGTTTTAATGGGTGCAAAGGTAGAAATAATCTTTTTATTCGCAAAACTTTTCAACAATTGAGTGTTGAAAAGTATCCTAATTAAATAAGGTGATTTAGTGCAAATTAGTATAACTTTGCGATGATAGAAGCATATTTTATTTATTAACCAAATCATATTTATGAAACTAATAATCAAGTTCCTGTTGTCCGCATTCGTGGCACTGTTGTTTTCTGTGGCTTCATTTGCACAGATTACTACATCATCCCTGGGCGGACAGATTACAGAGTCATCCGGTGTTCCGGCTGTTGGTGTTGCGGTTGTTGCTACGCACCAGCCCTCCGGTACAGTTTACGGTGCGGTCACCAATGCGGAAGGTCGCTATGCGATCCAGGGTATGCGTGTTGGTGGTCCCTATTCAGTTGAAATCTCCTGCCTCGGTTTCCAGACAGTTACTTACACCGACATTACCCTACAGCTCGGTGAACAGTATGCTCTGAATTCCGCCATCCAAGAGAGTTCCGAACTCCTTGCTGAGGCATTGGTGATTGCTTCACCGGCTTCAAAGTTCTCTACTGAGAAAACAGGTGCAGCCACCAATATTTCCAGACAGCAAATGGAGAACTTACCTACTATCAGTCGCAGTATTACAGAAATCACAAAACTATCTCCTTATGGTGGTAGTGGTATGAGTTTCGTCGGTACTGACGGACGTACTGCAAACTTTACTGTTGACGGTGCCAACTTTAATAACAACTTTGGTTTGAGCTCCAGCCTTCCCGGTGGCGGCAGTCCGATTTCAATCGATGCCATCGAAGAGGTACAAGTTGTGATTTCTCCGTATGACGTACGCCAGACCAACTTTATCGGCGGTGGTGTAAATGCCATTACCAAGTCGGGTACAAATACCTTCAAAGGTTCCGCTTACGTATATCATCGTAATGAGAATATGCGCGGTAATGCCGTTGATGGTAAAGAGATCGCAGGCGCACGCAACAGAGACAGAACTACAACTTACGGTGCTACCCTCGGCGGTCCGATTGTAAAGAACAAACTCTTCTTCTTCGTCAACTTCGAGTATCAGAAGAGTCCTACCGTTGTAAACCGCTGGAGAGCATCTGTTGATGGTGTGGCAGATCCGGATAACTACATCTCTCGTACCACCCAGGCCGACATGAAGAGGGTTTCAGAGTTCCTGAAAACCAAATACGATTATGACACAGGTTCTTGGACAGACTTCCCTGCCGACGAGTCAAATATGAAGGTTCTTGCTCGTCTGGACTGGAACATCAGCCAGAAACACAAACTAGCCCTGCGTTATAACTATACTCTCAACCAGAGGTGGAACTCTACCAACGCATCTTCATCAGACTGCGGACAGCGTACCACTCAAGCACGTTTCTCACAGTACTCTATGGCTTTTGCCAATTCAATGTACTCGATGGACAACAGGGTAAACACCTTCTCGTTTGACCTTAACAGCCGTTTCACCGACAATCTATCCAATCAGCTCCTCGTAACCTTCTCCAAGCTTGATGACATCCGCGGAACCAACTCTTCAACCTTCCCCTTCATCGACATTCTCGATGGTACAGGCACAATTACTCCGTACATGTCTGTAGGTTATGAGCTCTTCACCTGGAACAACGGTGTGCACAACACAGTAGTAACTGCAAAGGATGATATCACCTATTACGCAGGTGCCCATAAGATCACAGGCGGTCTCAGCTACGAATACCAGATGGCTGATAACTCCTATATGCGTAACGGTACAGGTTATTACCGCTATCACTCTCTTGAAGATTTCCTGAACGGTGCAACTCCTGAGACTGTCAATATGACCTACGGTTATGATGGAGAACGCAATCCGGCAGCCCGTGTTACTTTCCACAAGCTATCCGCTTATGCACAGGATGACTGGGATGTGAATAGCAGGTTCAAACTCACTGCCGGTCTTCGTCTGGAGACAATTCTCTTCGACAACTCCGACATAATGACCAATAAGGCTATCCAGGATCAGGACTACAATGGTTATAGTATTGATACCGGTAAATGGCCCACTCCTAAGGTGCAGGTTTCTCCCCGTATCGGTTTCACCTGGGACGTTTTCGGTGACAGAAGTCTTAAGTTACGTGGTGGTTCAGGTATGTTTACCGGCCGTCTCCCTCTTGTGTTCTTCACTAATATGCCGACCAACTCCGGTATGGTTCAGTACCAGTCCAGGATCACTACCAGATATTCCGGTGGTGTGGGCAATCCCGATCCTCTTCTTGAACATTTCAAGGGCGGTCTGATTACGGATATGGATGCACTCCGCGAAAAAATGATTTCACTGGGTAAGCCTGGTACGGTTTCTCCTGAGGATGGTGTTCTTCCTTCAGCTATTGCAGCTGTGGCTCCCGATTTCAAGATGCCTCAGGTCTGGAAGACTTCTTTGGCAGTTGACTATGAATTCCCCATTTCATTCCCGATGAGCATTTCCGTTGAGGGTATCTTTAACAAGACCATAAACGGTGTTTGTATCCAGGATATTAATATGAAGCCGGTAGAAGGATTTGCAAGACTTAACGGAGCTGACAATCGTCACATCTATCCTTCAAACTACACTTACAACAAGACTTCAGCATATCTGCTTACAAACACAAACAGGGGTTACGGTGGAACAGCCAGCGTTACATTCAGTATGTCGCCTATTAAGGATCTCCATTTCACTGCAGCTTATACCCGTACATTCTCCAAAGAGCTTACCGGTATGCCTGGTAGCGATGCCTCTTCTGCATTCACTTACATCCCGACTTCAGAAGGTCCCAACAATCCTCCTCTCCATAATTCACAGTATGTGACTCCTGACAGAGTGTTTGCATCTCTTACCTACAGAGATAAGTGCTGCAATAGTTTCAGTCTCTTCTATGAGACCTGGAGAGGCGGTGCAAACTACACCTACATGTATGCAAAGGATCTCAACAATGACAACTACAACTACGACGTAATCTACATTCCTAAAGATGAGTCTGAGATCAAATTTGCAACTCAGGATGATGCCAACCGTTACTGGGGATTTGCCAATAAGGATCCCTATTTGAGCGCAAACAAGGGTAAATATGCAGAAGCATACAGTGTATACAGCCCTTGGGTACACAGACTTGATTTCCGCTATACACATGACTTCAAGGTGAAAGTAGGCAAGTCTACAAATACCCTTCAGCTCAATATTGATATTCAGAATTTCCTCAACTTATTTAACTCTTCATGGGGTGTGAGTAAGTTTATGAATCCTCTCCTCAACTCCGGTCGTATCCTTGATGTACAGTCTATCGGCGCTGACGGTGTTCCGGTATTCACTACCATAGATGCTGTAAATGCAGATACCCAGACCTGGACATATTCTCATAGTCTTGGTCAGTGCTGGTATGTGCAGGTAGGTATCAAATATATGTTTAACTAATGCATAACACGAAATACAGTATGAAACTAAGATATTTACTCACAGCATTTGTAGCGACTCTGGCTTTTGCTGTAGGATGTGTGGACCAGTTGCCGGGTGATTTAGCTTCACTGCAGGTTTCAAGTTCCTATATTTCTATTCCCCCTGCAGGTGGCAGCCAGACCATAACGGTCAAGGCCACCGAAGCCTGGGCATTCAATTCAGTGCCTGACTGGCTTACCATCACCCCCTCATCGGGCGGAGCTGGTGAGATCGCAGTTACCTTTAGCGCTGGAGAATCTCTCGATACACGTGCAGCCGAGCTTTCCATTAAGGTCGGTGCAAATGAACAATTTTTCAATGTGACTCAGCAGGTGGGCTCAGGTGAACTTACTCCATCTACTTGTGCTGAGATCATTGCCGGTCCTGTCGGAAAGACTTATCAGGCAGAGGGCGTATGAACATCAATCGCTAATACCACCTATGGTAACTGGTATCTCCAGGACGATACAGGTACTATCTATATCTACGGTACAGTGGACAAAACCGGTAGCAATAACTGGAAGAGTTTTGGTATCGAGGTTGGTGACAGAGTTCTTGTTGAGGGTCCGAAAGTTGTTTACAACAATATTATCGAACTTGTTGATGTGAAAGTTCTTAAGGTAACAAAATCACTCATCAAAGTGGAGTCTGACCCTGTTGAGGTTAGCAAGGAAGGTGAGAATTTTGAAGTACAGCTTACCTGCAAGGGTGACGGTCTCTCCATTTCAATTCCTGATAATGCCAAGTCCTGGCTGACAGTTGAGGCTATTCTACTCAATGGTACCAATGCTATTGTTAAATTTAACGCAGCCCCCAATGCCGGTGGTGCAAGAAAGACAACACTTGTCTTCACTACTACTTCCAAAGGTCAGGTTAATACTGCCGAGACTACAGTAACTCAAGAGGGCTCAATCCTTGAGATGACTATAAGTGACTTCCTCGCACAGCCCGAATCAGAAACTGCTCTCTATCGTCTCACAGGTAAGGTAACTAACCTTGCAGCCAGTGCATATGGAAACTTCGACCTTGTGGATGCAACAGGCAAAGTATATGTTTACGGTCTGACTGCTACTCAGGTTGCCAAGAATGACAAATCATTCCCCAGCCTTGGTATACAGGAAGGTGATGTTGTAACCCTTATCGGTACAAGAGCTGCATACAATGGTACTCCTCAGGTCGGAGGTCCGGCTTACCACGTGAGCCATACCACCCATACCGATGTAGCATCTATTGCAGACTTCCTCTCCAAGGAGGTTGCTTCCAAAGCTCTTGAGTCTCCTTATTACAAGATCACAGGTACCATTACCGAGATATTAAACGAGACTTATGGTAACTTCTACCTCAAGGATGAGACCGGTACTGTATATGTATATGGTCTTACCGTAAGTGGTGTTGCCATGAATGACAAATCATTTGCTTCACTCGGACTCAAAGTAGGTGATGTTGTAACTATGATGGGTCAGCGCGGTCAATATGCTAATGCAAAAGTTCCGGAGCAGAAGGAACAGGTGGCAAATGGTTACTACATTTCACACACTGAAGGTAGCGAAGGTGGAGAGGAAGATGGTAATGTTCTCACCATTACAGTTGATGGTCTCCCCACGGCTTATCCGACCGGAGCTACCGAAGTTACCCTATCAGGTCAGAAATTCGAGATCGTGAATGTGGCAAACTATGGCAGCGGCATTCAGTTTAGCAGCACCAAGGACAGAGATGGCGGTTCTATCGCCAATCTCGTAGGCACAAAGAGGATTATGAGCATCAAGGTTACTTGCGCTTCAGGTAAAGAATGGTATCCGACCAATCTTGTGCTTTATGCAGGAGCGGCAGCAAGGCCCGGTGACACTGTGATTGCAGCTACTTCTGATGAGACTTCTTCAACTTACGACCTTTCTGGTGGAGAATACAAATTTTTCACTTTGAAAAACACCTCCGGCTACGCAGTATATCTCGAAAAAATCGAGATTACCTACGCTGAATAGAAGGGTTTGAAACATCTCCGCTTCAGGAGACAGGAAGGGTGATCGTGATTTACGGTCACCCTTTTGCTTTATTTGTATGGCTATGCCTGATTGTCCGAATAAATTGCTACATTTGTATATTATGAACGGAAGGATGACGCAGGGAAGGTTGGCTGAGGATTTAGCCCTTGAGTGGCTTCAAGAACAGGGGATGGAGCTCAGAGAGCGAAATTGGAGGTCAGAACACAAAGAGATAGACCTGATAATGGAGAGCAAGGATTTTCTCCACATCGTGGAGGTCAAATCGTTGAAATCTCCCTCTCCTATTGCTCCGTTCCAGCAGGTAGACAGGCTCAAACAGAGTTTTCTTGTAAGGGCGGCGAGGAGATATATCAGGTCGAGGAACATTACAAAAGAGGTGCGTTTTGACATCGTGTCTATAATGTTTCACAAGGATGGTACGATTGATTTGGATTTTATTCCGGCAGCATTCTTTCCGCTCTATTACTAGAATTTCTTTTCGATATGAATAAAAATCACTATTGCATTATTATGGCCGGCGGCGCGGGAAGCCGTTTCTGGCCGATGAGCAGAAATGCCAGACCCAAACAGTTTCTTGATATCCTCGGACTAGGACGTACATTCATACAGATGACTTACGACAGATTCTCTAAAATTGTTCCTGTTGAAAATATTCTCATAGTCACCTCAGAGCAGTACGCCGATCTGGTCAAAGAGCAGCTTCCCGATATTCTTCCGGATAATATTCTCCTTGAGCCCTACAAGCGTAACACCGCGCCCTGTATCGCCTATGCGACCTATAAGCTCTATGACAAGAATCCCGATGCAACGGTGGTAGTTGCACCTTCAGACCATTTTATCACCGGGGAGGAGAATTTCTGCAACACCATAAACTGCGCTCTTGAACACGCTTCAGGTAGTAAAAATCTCTTTACAATAGGTATCAAACCCACCCGTCCCGACACCAACTACGGCTACATACAGATCAATCGCCAAACTAATCGCATTATTAGCGGCCATTCATCTTACGAAGTAAAGACATTTACCGAAAAGCCCAATGAAGAGCTTGCAAAGGTATTCATAGAGACCGGAGAATTCTTCTGGAATTCGGGTATATTTATCTGGAATCTTCGCGCTATTAAGGCGGAACTGGAGAATCACCTCCCTGAGGTGGCCACCCTATTTGCCAAAGGCGAAGGACTCTACAATACCCCCCAGGAGAAGGCATTCATAGCGAAAGTTTATGATAACAGCCCCTCAATATCGATAGATTACGGTGTAATGGAGAAAACCTCCAGAGCCTGGATATTCCTCTCCAACTTTGGATGGTCGGATGTAGGTACCTGGAATTCTCTCTATGATCGCTCGGTCGATAAGACTCCCGAGGGGAATTTCATCAAAGGTTCCAACATCCTTTTGCGCGGAGTCACCAATTCCATAATTTGGGAGAAGAATCCTGAAAAACTCCTGGTTGTCCGCGGTCTGGACGACTTTATGGTGATAGATGAAAAAGATGTACTCCTGATCTGCCCCAATGACGAGAAGGTACTCAAGGACATTTTGGCGGAACTCGCCATCGAAGAGCAATCACAATATCTTTAATCTGAAGCAAACTGATGAAAATCAACGTACAATCCGAGATAGGAGCTCTCGAGGCGGTGCTCCTGCATACTCCCGGCGCCGAAGTGGAGAATATGACTCCCAGGATGGCTCAACGTGCACTCTATAGCGACATACTCAACCTTTCAATTGCCCTTCGCGAGTACGAGCAATTAGAGGGAGTGCTCTCCAAAGTGGCAAAGATCTATCAGGTAAAGGATCTTCTGCTCAAGGTGCTTGAGGATAAGGAGCGCAAAGAGGCGCTTGTGGCCAGAATCTGTGTCACCGAACAGGTAACCGATTACTTTGATCACTTGATGGAGTTGCCCTCTGAGGAGCTGGCAAGAGTATTGATCGAGGGTCGCCCCGCTCGCAAGGATACCCTCACTTCATTCCTCAGTGATGAATTTTACGCACTCTATCCACTCTATAACTTCTATTTTACCCGCGATTCCTCAGTCACAATCGGCGACCAGGTGCTCATCTGCAGGATGGCCAACAAGGTACGTATGCGCGAATCTTTAATAATGGAGGCAATCTACAGTGGCAGCGGTGCTTTTGACTGCGATATAATCAATGCTCACGACTTCCAGCCCACAAATCGCGATATCTATATGGAAGGTGGTGATATACTTATTGCCCGTGATGATATACTTGTGATAGGTAATGGTATGCGCAGCAGCACACGTGGCATCGATTTTCTGATATCGCGCCTTTGCCAGTCCAGCCCAAAGGGTCGTAAGCATATCATAGTGCAACAACTACCCTCTGAGCCGGAGTCCTTTATCCATCTGGATATGGTATTTACCATTCTGGACAGGGACAAGTGTCTGGTATTCGAACCTCTGATTATAGGCGGTCACCATTACCAGACGGTGCATATCACTATCGACAATGGCAAAGTGACAAAAATTAACAATGTAAACGGCATTTTGCCGGCACTTCGCAGGCTTGGAATGGATCTGGAGCCCATCTATTGCGGTGGCCGCGATGAATGGGACCAGGAGCGCGAACAGTGGCATAGCGGCTCCAATGTATTTGCTTTTGCTCCCGGTAAAGTCCTCTGTTATGCGCGAAATGAGATGACGGTCGCCGAGATGCATCGCCACGGATTTGAAGTATTGACGGCCTGTGAGGTGATCCAGGGGAAGCGAAATCCTGACGATTATGCACGCTGCTGTATTACAATCGAAGGATCAGAACTCCCTCGTGGCGGAGGTGGAGCCAGATGCATGACAATGCCTTTGAGCAGAAAACCGGTTGACTGGTAAAAATTATTTGTAACTTTGCGGGCTGAATTTTAAGAACAAGATGAATCAGAAAATTGAAGAAATACTGGCGGCGATATCGGACCTGAGAGCCAATACCGAAAAGGAAATTGAAGAGTTGAGAATCAAATACCTTGGCAAGAAAGGTGAGGTCACAGCTCTTTTTGAGGAATTCCGCAATGTGCTTCCCGAGCAGAAACGTGAATTTGGACAGAAGCTCAATGTTCTTAAGAATGCCGTTCAGTCTAAAATAGAGTCTCTCAAGGAAAATATTGCTGAGACAGGGGCAGTCAAGAGCTCTTGCGACCTTACCAAGCCGGGTGACAGGATGGAACTCGGCTCACGCCACCCTATTTCCATTACCCGCGAGGAGATTATCTCTATTTTCCACAAGTTCGGTTACACGGTTGCAGAAGGTCCGGAGATTGAAGATGACTGGCACGTTTTCGGAGCCCTCAATTTCCCTCCGGAGCATCCGGCGCGTGATATGCAGGATACCTTCTTTATCCACGCTAACGATGGCAATCCGGTGTTGTTACGCACACATACCTCTTCAGTGCAGGTACGTGTTATGGAAAAGATGGATCTCCCTATCAGAGTACTTTGTCCCGGACGTGTATTCCGCAACGAAGCTATTTCGGCCCGCGCACACTGCATATTTCATCAGGTAGAGGGTCTCTACATTGACAAGGGAGTCTCTTTTGCCGATTTGAAACAGGCGGTTTTGCTTTTTGCACGCGAGATGTTCGGTGAAGAGACAGAAATCCGTCTTCGTCCCTCCTACTTTCCTTTCACTGAGCCCTCAGCTGAGGTGGATGTGAGCTGTAATATTTGTAAAGGGAAGGGGTGCAATATCTGCAAGGGTACCGGCTGGCTTGAGATTATGGGATGCGGCATGGTGGATCCCAATGTTCTGGAGGCTTCAGGTATTGATTCAAAGATTTATAGCGGATTCGCTTTCGGAATGGGTATTGAACGCATTGCAATGCTCAAGTGGCAGGTTAAGGATTTGCGCCACTACTTTGAGAATGATGTTCGTTTCCTCCGGCAATTTGAGACGGTGATCTGATTTATTTGATTTAAACTTGAGGTTTTTTTGTAGAATGCAAAAAAAGTCTCTATATTTGTCGTCCCAATTAAGAAATAGTTGCGGAAATAGCTCAGTTGGTAGAGCACAACCTTGCCAAGGTTGGGGTCGCGAGTTCGAGTCTCGTTTTCCGCTCCAGAGAAAAAGCAGCCGTGAGGCTGCTTTTTTGTTGTGTGGGGCTATGATTTGTTTTTCTTTTTTCTGAGTCCGAAATAGATCAACAGCAGACCTATGGCAAACAAAATGATTGAGCCCCAAACATAGCCTTTGCCATACTGCATCAAAGTGTTATACTCAAAAATATATCTGATGACTTGAAAAAAGCCAATTAGTGCTAAAATGATGCCTAGTATCAGAGAAACTTTCTTCATCTTTTAAACAAAATAAGTCAGGGCTATGTCCCCATAACCCTGACTATAGTAAAGCTATTTCGTCACTGTTATTGTGGTTGGACTATAAATACCACCGGTTATACCAGCCAATAGTCCATCAACAAATGTGTGGGTAATGGTTACGTCGTAATTAGCTGCACCACCAGCCATTTGTGCCGGATCAGCAACTTGAAGTGGAACTAAGCCACCAATCAGATAATGGTTTTTCGCTCTAATTTCCTGGCCTGTTCTGGCGCCTCTACCCACTGAAAAAGTGATTGTGTAGCAAGAAGTCATAATAACTGCAATAGCGAGCAACATTACTACTTTTAGAAATCTTTTCTTCATAGTTGTTGGATTTAATTATCCCTCCTCAGAGGGCTTTTCGGAGTACGGCCCGTTTTTTAAGTGAAGTCAAGTATCCACTATAGATTATCAATAATATTATTCTGTTCTTTTGAGGGTTTGCGTACAACGCTTCGCACTGGCAACAAATATACAAAAATTCTCATTATAACCGTCATCCTTGCCGGACTTTATTGCAAATCATTTTTTGAGCGCCTCATAATTGTTTTTATAAAGTTATTAGTATTGGCCATCAGCACTTCACGCTTAACAGTAATTCTTATTGATTTTTTTGTAAGCTTCCCCTTTTTAGGACAGCTTGCAATTAGACTGCTAATATAGTGTTTTTATTTTTTTGCGCATGATGTTATAGTAGTTGATTGATTTCAGATAGGCCACCGGAAGCGTTAGCCGTA
>JAAZEZ010000042.1 GCA_012511975.1 Bacteroidales bacterium
CATACGATATTCCACGAACCGCATAAGAAGGTTATGTATCAGATCGGCGATGGAGCCGCGATTGCTGCAGAAACAGGCATTCCTACTGTATCGGATTTCCGCAGATTGGATATAATGATGGGTGGCCAAGGTGCCCCGCTGGTGCCCATAGGAGACAGAATGCTCTTTTCGGACTACGATTATTGTCTCAATATCGGCGGTATTTCCAATATTTCCTTTGAAAAAGAGGGACAACGAGTAGCATTTGACATCAGTCCTGTCAATTATGTTTTTAATCGTTATACTCGTCAGATCGGACGCGAATATGACAAGGATGGGGAGATTGCACGCAGTGGAGAGATCTGCTCTCCCCTACTTGAAGAGCTGAATGCCCTCGAATTCTATCACACAGAGGGCCCCAAATCACTCGGACGCGAATGGGTTGAGGAACTTATATTCCCTATGATTGATAAATATGGCCTATCCTTAGCTGACAGACTGCGTACATTTTGCGAACATGCTGCATTTCAGGTCTATCGTGTCACATCACCGGGCAAGCGTTTGCTCATTACCGGAGGCGGAGCATACAATCAATTCCTTGTAGAGCGCATTTCAGCCATTACAGGCTGCGAAATAGTAATTCCCGACCCGATCATCATCGAATACAAAGAAGCCCTTATTTTTGCTCTTTTAGGAGCATTATATATGGCAGACCAGCCCAGTTGCCTCTCCTCCGTTACCGGAGCCTCCCGTGACAACATCGGCGGAATGTTATTTAAGATATAGTATTGAAGTTGAGCTCGGTATGACACCGGGCTTTTTCATTTCAGCCTCTTACCTATGCAACGTTTTGCCCGTTTTTTGCATCTTATAATCAGGTACTTGGTTTAGTAACTACGATAATATAATACTATGAAAACGAGAATAGCCCTATTCGTGATGATCGCCACTCAAATTCTTGGAGCGGGTTGTGAAAAAATGCCGGCCGATACACGAAATATTACTCTTTATAACCAACCTTTAAGTGTTATTAAGCATTGTATTCAGGGCAAGTGGAAAGTTGTATATGAAAAGGGAGGTTTTATTGCAACCAGAATACAATAACCTGATTAAAACAAAATAACGAGATAAAACAAATATGCCCGCAAAGCTTGGGCGCTTTAACATTGTTAAAAAAATAGAGCCTGGTAATTGTACCGGGCTCTATTCTTCAAATTATATCACTTAGAGACTAAGAATTATTTTGCCATCTCCTTTTTGAGGCGTTCGGTGAGTAGCGGAACGACAGTGTTGAGGTCGCATACGATACCCAGATCTGCAACTGCAAAAATGGGGGCAAATTTGTCTTTATTGACAGCAATGATGCATTCCGACTCCTCCATACCTGCTAGATGCTGGATAGCACCTGAGATACCGAGAGCGAAATAAACATCGGGACGGACGGTCTTACCTGTCTGTCCTACCTGACGGTCGTGAGGCATATTGCCTGCGTCCACCATTGCGCGTGAAGATGAAACCTCTCCACCGACTACTTTAGCCAGTTCACGAAGTTTGTCGAATCCTGCCACACAACCCACTCCCCTGCCGCCTGAAACGAGGATTTTGGCTTCAGAGATATCTACGCTGGCTTTCTCTTCTTTTACGGTTTTAACAAGTTTCACGCTGAATTTTGAGGAGTCGAACTTGGGAGTGAAATTAATAATTTCACCCTTGCGTGAAGCATCGGGAGTGCATTTCTGCATTACACCTGGACGTACGGTTGACATCTGGGGCCTGTGATCTGGACACATGATAGTGGCCATCAGGTTACCTCCGAATGCCGGACGTGACATTTGAAATTCCTTCGTATCTTCCGATATCTCAAGTTTGGTACAGTCTGCAGTAAGACCTGTGCCAAGACGTGCAGCTACGCGGGGAGCCAGATCACGACCTATGGTTGTGGCGCCAAACAGCAATATTGCGGGCTTATACTCCACGACCACCTGATACATTGCCTGTGTGTATTGTTCGGTTATATAATCCTTTAGATTGTCATTATCTACAACAATTACCGTATCGGCTCCATACTCTACAAGTTTCTTTGCAGAAGGGGCAATACCCTTGCCGAGAAGCACCGCAAAAACCTTTTCTCCAAGATCAGCCGCAAGGTCACGGGCCTTGCCGATAAGTTCAAGAGCAACAGGTTGTACTACACCGTCTCTTTGCTCTGCAAAGACAAAAACATGTTTATATTGTGAATTATCCATTTTCAGTCAAATTTAACGGGTTAGATGATATGTTTCTCCTTAAGTTTGCTTATAATCAACTCCACTGCCTGCTCGGCATCGACTTCATGTATGACACCGGGCTGCTTCAACTCCTTTGCAAATGATTTTACAACCTTAGTCGGAGAGCCTTTCAGGCCGAGTTTGGACTCGTCGAGGTCAACCTTGTCTGCACCCCATACTTCAACTTCCCTGTCATAAGCATCAACGATACCACCGACACTCATATAACGTGATTTGAAAGCGGGAGCAAGAACAGTGAGGAGACCTTTGCCTTCAAACTGTAAGATTTGATACCCCTCTTCAGTCTGTTTTTTGACTGTAAAAGTTTTGCCGTCATAGTCCAGACCTGCCACGTAAGAAATCTGCGGAATATTGAGGTGTTCCGCCATTTCAGGGCCTACCTGAGCGGTGTCGCCGTCGATAGCCTGACGACCTGTGATTATTAGATCCCAGTCTAGAGTTTTTGCCGCACCGGCAAGGGCGTTGGAAGTAGCTAATGTGTCGGCACCTGCAAACTTGCGGTCTGTAAGGAGAATGGCTCTGTCTGCACCCATTGCAAAAGCTTCACGAAGAATGAGATCAGCCTGAGAAGGACCCATTGTGATAACCGTCACCTCGGCGCCAAACTTATCTTTGAAACGGAGAGCCAGCTCAAGTCCGCCTTTGTCGTCCGGATTCATGATGGAAGGAACGCCTTCACGGACAAGGGTTTTTGTTACCGGATCTATCCTGATTTCTGTGGTATCCGGAACTTGTTTTATACATACCAATATCTTCATATCTATTCCTCCTATCAAATTTTACCAAACAAATTGCCTGCAATTACCATACGCTGAACCTCAGATGTACCTTCATAGAACTCGGTAATCTTAGCGTCACGCATCATCCTCTCAACGGGATACTCACGGGTATAACCATAACCTCCGTGGAATTGGACGGCTTTTGTAGTAACCTCCATAGCCACTTCAGAAGCATAAAGTTTCGCCATAGCGGAATCGGCTGAATAAGCAATCCTATCATTTTTGATGGCCTCATCCTTCTTGAAAGCTGCACTGCGAACTAGCAGACGGGCAGCTTCGATCTTTGTCTGCAAATCGGCCATCTGGAATTGTGTGTTCTGGAATTTTGCGATAGCGCGACCGAACTGCTTTCTCTCTTTTGTATATTTGACAGTCTCATCCAAGGCACCCTGTGCGATACCTAGTGCCTGTGCAGCAATACCGATACGGCCTCCGTCAAGGGTTTTCATTGCAATCCTGAAGCCTCTGCCCACCTGTCCCAAGAGATTTTCCTTAGGAATACGGCAATTATCAAAGATAAGTTCTGCTGTAGAACTACCCCTGATACCCATCTTGAGCTCCTGTTTACCTACTGAGAATCCGAGAGTATCTGCCTCTACGAGAAATGCAGAGATGCCTCTATTGCCCTGAGACTTATCAGTCATCGCAATAATCACATACAGACCTGCCTGTCCTGCATTTGTAATAAATATTTTGTTTCCGTTAAGCACCCATTCATTACCATCGAGAACAGCTGTGGTCTGCTGAGCCGAAGAGTCAGTACCGGCATTGGGCTCTGTAAGGCCGAATGCACCTATCCACTCACCTGAAGCGAGTTTCGGCAGATACTTTCTCTTCTGCTCCTCTGTGCCGAATTCCAAGACAGGAACCATACAAAGAGAAGTGTGAGCAGAAACAATTACACCTGTAGTGGCACAGCAACGTGACAACTCTTCCACAGCTATGGAATACATGATATTGTCACCACCTGCCCCACCATATTCTTTGGGCACCGGGATGCCGAAAATGCCGAGTTTGGCCATCTTCTTTACGGTCTCTTCAGGGAAACGCTCCTGTTCGTCAATTTCCGCTGCCAGAGGTTTGACCTCTTTCTCAGCGAACTCATGGATCATCTGCCTGAAGAGTTCTTGAGTCTTTGTCAGATTAAAATTCATTTTGTGTGTTTATGTTATTTAGTACAGTTACGTAAAATAATTGCTGTTCCCATACCGCCACCGATACAGAGTGATGCAAGACCGAGTTTCTTACCGCTTGAGATCAATTCGTGAATGAGGGTAACAATGATACGGTTGCCGGATGCTCCAATAGGGTGACCCAGAGCTATGGCACCACCATTGATATTGGTGCGCTCATTGATCCACTCTCTTGTAACACCATGCTCATTGATAAGCTCGTGGATAACACCGAGAGACTGAGCTGCGAATGCCTCGTTAAGCTCGATAAGCTCCATATCCTGAAGTTTCTTGCCGGCTTTCCTGAGGACGTTACGGATAGCAGGAACAGGACCGAGACCCATTACTGAAGGATCTACGCCACCCTGGCCTGTTGCAACGATTTCAACCATAGGAGTAAGACCGAGTTCTTTCATCTTTTCCTCAGACATAAGCATAACAAAGGATGCACCGTCATTGATACCTGAAGCGTTTCCGGCGGTTACTGTGCCATCCTTCTTGAATGCAGGTCTAAGTTTGGCCATCTTTTCCGGAGTGGAAGTTCTGTTTGGATACTCGTCATCTTTGAAAATAATAGTCTCTTTTCTGGTTACAATTTCCACGGGCACAATTTCCTTTGCAAATACACCGGAATCAACTGCCTTAATGGCTTTCTGCTGTGAGGCAAAACCAAATTCGTCCTGTGCCTCACGGGTAATGCCATATTTTTCTGCTACATTTTCAGCAGTAATACCCATATGATATTTGTTGAAAGCATCGGTAAGACCATCGCAAACCATATGGTCAACAGCCTGAAGATCGCCCATCTTGGCACCTCCACGAAGATTAGCGCCTAAGATAAAGCCGGCGTTGGACATAACCTCGGTTCCACCTGCGATAACAATATCTGCATCTCCGACAAGAATATCGTTGTATCCATTCATAACAGCTTTCATGCCGCTACCGCATACCATGTTGATACCGTAAGCAGGTACCTCTGCAGGAATACCTGCTTTAATCGATGCCTGACGAATGACACCCTGGAACTGACCGCCTGAAAGCACATTACCACCAATTACCTCATCAACTTGTTCAGGTTTAATACCGGTCTCTTCTATAAGACTTTTAATAACGATTGCACCGAGATCACCGGGAGTGAAGTTGGCTACTGAACCTAAAAATTTACCTATTGCAGTTCTTTTTGCTGCTACGATATATACTTTTTTCATTTCTCTAAAATATTATAATTTAACACATGGGTTTCAAATCTTCTGAAATAATGAGCTTGGCTTCGGTAGCTTCCTGTACCTGTTCAACTGTATAGAGAGGATTAATCTCAGTAAGAACAAGTCCCTGGGGAGTTACTTTCATCACCCCCATTTCGGTAATAATCATATTGACCTGACCGGCTGCGGTTAAAGGGAGTGTACACTCTTTCATAATCTTATGATTGCCTCTTGCAGTGTGTTCCATTGTAACAATCACATGATTGGCACCAACGATAAGATCCATTGCCCCGCCCATACCCGGAGTCTTCTTACCCGGAATCATCCAGTTGGCAAGATTACCTTTCTCGTCTACCTGCATTGCACCGAGGAAAGTTGCATTTACATGACCTCCTCTGATAATAAGGAAGGAATCGGCTGAGGAGCAAGCATAAGCACCTGGAGTATAAGTGATGTAGCCACCTCCGGCGTTAATATAATCCTTATCCTCCTTGCCTTCTTCGGGAGCGGGTCCCATGCCTACAAGACCATTCTCCGATTGAAGTATTACATTGACACCTTCGGGAAGATAAGAGGGAATTGCAGTAGGAATACCGATTCCCAGATTTACAACGTCACCGTCTTTAAGTTCGAGGGCTGCCCTTCTGGCAATAACCTCTCTCATTTGATTTCTGTCCATCATAGTATAGCTATTTTAATAATTAATAATCGATTATTTTATTGACATTCTCTTAACAAACTCATGCACAATAAAGGATGCAACATCATCGGCATAACTATTCATGCCGAAACCCGCATCATATCCCAGCTCTTTAGCCAGTTCGTGTGAAATTCGGGGGCCTCCGCATACAAGGATCATCTTGTCACGCAGACCTTCCGCCTCCATCAACTCCACAAGTTCCGTCATATTTTTGATATGAACATCCTTCTGGGTAACTGTCTGGGAGACAAGTAGCGCATCTGCATTGAGTTCAATGGCTTTTGCGAGAAAATCTTCGTTAGGAACCTGGCTTCCGAGGTTGTAGGCTTCAAACATCTCATAACGTTCCAGTCCGAAGTGTCCGGCATAGCCTTTCATATTCATTATTGCATCAATACCCACAGTGTGAGCGTCTGTGCCCGTAGAAGCCCCGATAACTACCAATTTACGGCCGATATTCTCACGGATAAAGTCATCAGTCTCGTTCATATCCATTACGGTAGACTCCACTTTCGGAACATAAATCGACGTGTAATCGACTGTATGGACTGTGCTGCCATAGCAGTTAAAAAAAGTGTATCCAGGAGTGAGCTCGCGATAATAGACTACGAGAGGGTTCTCAAAACCCATACTTTTGAGAAGCTGCTTTGCAGCCTCAATAGCCTCATCACCGGCAGGAACTGGAAGAGTGAAGCTAAGTTGCACCTTACCATCATTCATTGTGTCACCATAGTGCTTTACCTTTGTCAGATCAAGTTTCTTGTCGAATTCCTTATCAGACATTGAATATAATCCGCAACTCATATTATTTTACTCCTTTCATTAATTTTACAAATGGATTCATATAATGCTCGCCCTTCTGGCATACGCCGTCAAGGCCTTTACCCCCATTCTTTGGACGTTTTACATCACCGAAAATACCTTTTTCGAGAGCATTGAAAAGACCTTCGGCCACTATTTTTTCCAAAAGTTCTACCGAATCATTTAGCACTTCGGCAGCCCTGTTGCGAATAATACCACCTTCTTTAAATTCAACTTCATCACCGATATTTCTCATATTGTTGAATATATACGTGGCATTCTCGATGGCAAGATAACGGTCACTCATGAATGGAGTATGAACGGCTTCGGTCGGCATACCTAGAAGCTGGATACCCTGGTTGGTCCAGATACCGATCATATTAAAGAGGGCATCCTGTATGTGTCCCCTGAAGATATTTCCGGTCATAAACTTTGTAGGAGGCATATATTTTAGGGGAGCTTTAGGGAAAATCTCACGGGTCATCTGTGCTTGTGCAAGTTCGTACAGGAAGCCGTTTTCAAGTTCCGGATCCATCTCGAAAGCATGTCCCAGGCCCATCTGCTCCTCCGGAAGACCTGCAAGCAGTGCGAGCTGTTCATTGATTAAGTCAGATACAAGTACTGTGTGGGCAGCCTCCACTGCATCTGAAGTGGTAAGGTAGTTATCCTCACCGGTATTTATGATAACACCTGCAAATCCGTTGATTACACGTGAAAAATACTGGTCTACAAAAGTCCTCTGCATATTGATGTCCCTGAAGAGAATTCCGTAGAGAGCATCATTAAGCATTACGTCAAGGCCTTCAAAAGCCCCCATGATGGCGATTTCAGGCATACAAAGTCCTGAACAGTAGTTACAGAGACGAATATAACGTCCCAACTCCTCTCCTACCTTGTCAAGAGCCTCACGCATGATACGGAAGTTCTCCTGTGTGGCGAATGTGCCGCCAAAACCTTCAGTTGTAGCACCGTAAGGCACATAGTCCAGGAGTGACTGTCCGGTAGTGCGGATCACAGCGATAATATCCGCTCCCTGACGTGCTGCGGCCTCAGCCTGAACCACATCTTCGTAAATATTACCTGTTGCTACAATTACATAGATATAAGGTTTAGGCCCCTCGCCGATAGTGTTCAGATAATGATTTCGGCGCTCACGTCTGGCACGGATACGATCAATCGAACCATTAATTACCGGCTGAAGGACATCATTGATCTTCTTTTTGTCAACTACCTCTATTCTTACAAGGTCAATAGTACCGGAGGAAACACCTTCTGCAATCTGTTGAGGCGTGAGTCCGGTCTGAACCATTGCGTTGCCTATATAAAACAGCGCACCATGATTCAAAACACCTTTGCCCTTAAGTTCATCAACTACGATATTCGGGAGCGGTACCTGATTTTCATCAACACCGTCAATTCCCAAAAGTCGGCATAGAGTCCTCTCCACGGCTACCGTGGTATAAGACTCTACGAAAGTCTGCACATCATCCGCGATATTCTTCGCTAGAGAGCGCGCATAATCGACTTTCTTGAAATCCAATCCTAATTTGCTTTACATAATTAAATAGTCTGTAGTATGTAGTTAGTAGTGTGTAGTATGTAGTTAGTAGTGTGTAGTTAGTAAGTGGTCTTTAGTGTGTAGTTAGTGTGTGTCAAGGATTTTTGTCGCCTCTTCGAGCCATCTTGGACTTACACCTAATTTGCGTGCTATATTGAGAGCCTCGTGGGGAACCTCGTTGTTAGCTGACTCAGTTAGCGAATAATCCATTTTAAGCCCGTCATAACCCTTTTCATCATCTACCAATCCCTTGACTCTCCAGCATCTGGCGCTGCTATCCACATTGTAGTGGGTTGTAAGTATCAGAGAGAGATTGGGGCAATCGCTCAGTATTCTGAGAAGAGATGAGACCAGTGCGCTTCCTTCAGTAGGATTGGTGGTGCGTGCCGGTTCATCAACAAGCGCAAGGGTCGTCGCACCGCTCTCAACCATTGCTATCATACGGTCAATGCGCAGTATCTCGGCTGCGAAGGAGGATAGTCCCTTCTGCTGGTCCTGATCGTCACCAAAACAGAAAACGATATTTTCCACCGGCACCATCTCTGCTTTTAGGGCAGGGATAGCAAACCCGAATTGGAAAAGATACTGGCAGAGACAGAGGCTTTTCAGGGCAACCGTCTTACCACCCATATTGGCACCGATTATGATACCGGGCTCCCCCGGTTTGTAGCTGAATGAGAGTTGCTGGAACACTTTTCCTTTTTGTGCGAGGATAGATTTGACCTCCGGATGAAACAGACCCTCGAAGGAGGTGCTCTGTCCTACGGTCGGAATTGTAAATGACTCTTTTTTACGCTGGATTGCCTTTGAAATAACTATATCCAACTCCGCAAGAGAGTGTAATAAATTAGTTAGTTCCGTTGCGTATGGTCTTAGAAGGTTGCAAAGCACCCTTTTGATCCTTTCTTCCTCATTGAGCAGTCTCTCTTTCAGATCCTCATTGTCGGGATCACTCTCCAACTCTCTTCTCAGCTTACGAACTTCCATTGAATAGGAGTCATACACATAGAAAGTACCTATTTTAAGACCATCAGGATCCAAAATACGGATTATATTGTCAAGGTCGAAATTGCTCCATACATCGGCGATTTCAGTCGTAGAGAATAATTGTTGTACCTCATCTCCCAGCAGGGCAAGGTGCTTAATTTCGAAAAATTCAATATCATCAAGTGAAGAGCCCTCTTCCAGTGAAATGAGAGTATTTGAGATGTTGCGTAATCCCTGAAGTCTGAATTGAAGGTTCTGAATCAGGGAAGGCTCTCGTTCCAGTAAAGAAGTGAACTTCTCTAAAGAAGCATAAACTTCCACTATCTCTTCGGCAGTAGTCATCATCTTGCTGTCGAGGAGATATTTACGCGCATACCCTGACTGCAGTTCAAGCAAATCGAAACAGTAGCGAATACCACATGGGATATCTATTATCTCTTTAAATGTCATATTTTTCTCTATCCTTCACAATATCATATACGGGTAGACCTATAGCTGAGGAGAGTGTGCTGCAGAGAAGGTCGGAATCCAGCACGATGCCGTTAGGAGCCACCGGATTGACGCAAATAGCTATCAATTTGCTCTTCATCCGCACCGATATCCTGCCTCCCCTCCTGATAAAGGATCTATAGAGGTCCGAAGTGACGAAAATTCGGGTAAAGTCATTGACCACCAGCTCTTTTTCACCTTTTGGCAGCTCTTTCTTGACCGCTTGGAGCAATCTGTTCGTCAATGCCCCCTCCACCCCTATTACGGAGTGATTTCTTATATTATCTGCACCAAGATCAGAAAATGAGGAAATTTCCGTTTCCGTTTCTTTCCCGAAAAATAAGGGAAGATTGATTAGGTCAACAACAAACGATGTCCTGGCCACCAGATCCTTGATATTGGCTGAAAGAGCAGCTCCAGTCGATAGTACCATCGCCTCACTTATAGCAGGGGATGCCGTACTGAGTCTCGAAAGGGCTCCGTCCACCAATATCAGGTCTATACCGAAATTATTCAATGAACTCATCCATCTTTTAAGAGCACTTCCGGAAGATGGACCGGAAAGAAGGACTTTGCCCTCTTGAAGTGCTTTTGCAGTTACCACACGCCCCAAAGCTGTGGTCAAATCGCTCACATCATACAACTCAGAAAGAATCTTTCTTTCACGATAGTGTTTTTCGCTAGTGCCGAAAAACATTCCTTCTTTCATGGTAATCTCGGGTTTGGCGGTGGAAGTCACCTGATCCAGTGACTCCCCGTCAAGTCCGATTGATGTTACTGCCACCGAAAAATAATCGGTTGGCAGCCTGTTGATGATATAGTTGAGAGACTCTGTCTTGCCTGTATTCTTCTCAAGCCCGACAATAGATACGCTTCGGTATTTGAGTATCTCATCTATAAAGGGCATAATCCTAGTGTTTGCTACGCTCTTTGCGTTGGAGGAATGCAGGCTCAATTGCCATCTTTTGACCTTCCAGCAGTGAAACAACCCCTTCAAGTGGTTTCTTACGTTCTTTTCTGCACTCTTCGCAATCGCACTCAAAGTGATACTCCTCCGGCTCGGTATAGGTGGTAATTACGCCCTCAAAGTTACGCAGGACAACTTTACCCGGAGCCTGCGATATCACATACTGGGGCATAACGGGAGTTTTACCGCCACCACCTGGAGCGTCCACAACGAAAGTAGGCACTGCATAACCTGATGTATGACCTCTGAGACCTTCCATAATCTCAATACCCTTTGAAACAGGGGTACGGAAATGCTCCAAACCCATTGAAAGGTCGCACTGATAAATATAATAGGGACGCACACGTATCTTCACAAGCTCGTGAACGAGCTTCTTCATTACGTGTACGCAATCATTGATTCCACGTAGGAGCACAGATTGGTTTCCGAGAGGAACTCCTGCATCTGCAAGCCTTGCACAAGCCCTGGCAGACTCTTCAGTCACCTCGTTGGGATGATTGAAGTGTGTATTGAGCCATATCGGATGATATTTTTTGAGCATATTGACCAAATCATCGGTAATACGCTGAGGACAAACTACCGGTACTCGTGAGCCGATGCGGATAATCTCCACATGAGGGATTGCGCGGAGCCTCTTGATTATATCTTCGAGTTTCGCGTCGCTGACCATAAGTGCATCACCTCCTGAAAGCAGTACGTCTCTCACCTGAGGAGTGCGGGCAATGTACTCTATAGCCTTGTCAATCCTCTCGCTGGGGCTCTCTGCATCCTTCTGTCCAGCAAAACGCCTTCTGGTACAGTGACGGCAGTACATTGAGCACATATCAGTGATAAGAAGCAGCACTCTGTCCGGATATCTGTGGGTAAGACCGGGAGTTGGGGAATCCTCATCCTCGTGGAGAGGGTCGAGAAGATCCGCTGCTGCCTGATGCGTCTCTGCACCTGTAGGAATTGCCTGTTTACGAATGGGATCATTGGAGTCATCAGGGTTGATGAGTGAAATGTAATAAGGAGTGATTGCCATCCTGAGGGTAGAGAGTGTCTTTTTGACACCCTCTTCTTCCTCCGGAGTAAGCTTAACGTATTTTTTAAGTTGGTCAAGAGTTTCGATCCTGTTTTTTACCTGCCATTTCCAGTCATTCCACTGTGCATCGGTAACCTCAGGAAAGAGCTCTTTTCTTCTTGATACATTCATATTCTAAAATTATGCGTAAAGTTCGGTAAATATCTTTCTCAATTTATCACTCTCTCTGAGTATCTGCAGGGTGATTTCTGCATGTCCCTTGGTGTAACCGTTACCGATGATCATAGTAACATCACTGCCTACACCTTCGGCACCGAGAGCTGCTTTTGTAAAGCTGGTTGCCATCGAGAAGAAATAGATAATACCATCGTTCTTGGTACAAAGGATTGAAGTCATCTCGGTATCGGGAATGTTTACGTTGTTGATGGTCACATCAGCCATTTTGCCGTCAGTGAGCTCGTAAATTTTCTCGTACATTGCGATAGGATCGTTTGCATTGCCTGCAAATACCTCATCACAAAAACCGAGGTCACGCATACGTTGGGTTGACCTTTCGCTATGTCCCATACCGATAACCTTGCCTGTCACACCTACCCGTTTCTTTGCTTCGTAGCAGCAGAGCATACCTGATTTGCCGCCACCTCCAATGACGAGAACAGTGTCACCGGGCCTGCAAAGCTTTGCTGTTTGTGCAGGAGCGCCTGCAACGTCAAGAGCCGAGAGAGCCAGTTTTTCAGGCATATCGGTAGGAATCTTAGCATAGATACCGCTTTCGAAGAGAATAGCCTTACCCTTGATATCCACCTGGTCAACATCCTCGCGGATTTCAAGAATCTCATCAATGCGAAGGGGAGTCAATGAGAGGGAAACGAGAGTGGCGATCTTGTCACCAACTTTGAGATCGGTCTTACCCACGAGAGCATCACCGATTTTCTCAACTCTACCAAGTAGCATACCGCCGGAACCTGTACGACGGTTGCGGTGTTTACCCTGCAATTCTACGTTAAGAAGTATCTCCTTCTTCATCTCTTCCTTGTCGTGATTGCAGAAATTAGCTATATCGGTAAATGAAGCTGAGTCGATATTTAGAGTCTGAACATCAATGAGGATCTCGTTGTCATAGATCTGGTCCATGTTGTTATCAATCTTATCTGCCGGCTGAGGGAGAACGCCTTTGGGCTCAATTACGCGGTGCGTTCCATATTTGTTACCTTTTTTCATTGTATATTATTGCTGTATTTAATTAGATTATTGTTTTTAAATGATTACTGTCTTGGAGCCAACCCAAGGATTTGACGTGCTTCTGCCGGGTTTGCAACCTCACGGCCGAGTTCTTTGGCCAGTCTCACAACTTTTGCAACAAGTTCACCGTTGGATTGTGCAAGGACTCCCCTGGCGAGATATAGACTATCTTCAAATCCAACTCTCACATGACCACCCATGGAAATTGCCGGAGCAACAAGGGTGTAATTGTGACGACCGATACCTGTAGCACACCAGGTGCTGCCTGCAGGAATTGCATTTACAAGCCAGCAAAGATTCGGGATGGTTGCCAGGGTACAACCGGGTACGCCGAGAACAAAGTTGAAATGCATCGGATGACCGGGTACCTCACCTTTGCGAGCCATATTGAGTATAGTCTCGAGGTGACCCATTTCAAAACACTCATACTCAGGTTTAATGTTATTTTCGAGCATCCTTTTACCGAAAGCACGCATCATTGGCATTGTGTTTTCAAACACCTCATCACCAAAATTACAGGTACCGCAATCGAGGGTGGCCATTTCGGGGAAAAGCTCTGTGGGCTGAAGTCTCTCTTCAGCAGTCATTCCTACCGCACCACCGGTAGAGGGTATAAGGATAACATCGGGGCAAACCTTGTAGATTGCATCAATACACTCTTTAAAACGCGCCTTGCTTTGTGTGGGAGTACCGTCATCCTCGCGAACGTGGAGATGCACGATAGCTGCACCTGCATCTACGGCAGATTTAGCCTCACGTACAATTTCATAAACAGTGTAAGGAACCGCAGGATTCTGCTCCTTGGTAACTTCTGCGCCGCAGATAGCGGCAGTGATAATGAGTTTATCCATAATTATTTTCTCTGGCAGGATTTAGGGGTTACACAAGTACCGCTTGCACGGCATACAACGATCGGCTCTTCGAGAAAGTCAGCAGCTGAATCACTGATATCGGGGCGGGGAACTATCACCTTGCGTGCCTCGAATACCATTTTTCTGGAAGAATTGCCTTCTGACACAATTTCACCCACTGCCTCGATAAACTCACCGGCGTATACGGGAGCGAAGAACTCCACCATATCATAAGCTTTGAAGAGCCCTTCATCACCGTCGCGTTTAATCAAAAGTTCGGTAGCGACATCACCGAAAAGTTGAAGCATTTTTGCGCCGTCAACCAAATTACCGCCGTAATGAGCATCCTGAGAGCTCATACGGACTCTGATCA
>JAAZEZ010000003.1 GCA_012511975.1 Bacteroidales bacterium
ATGCTCTTCCCCTTTGTGGAGAAAGGCTGGACTAAGGACAACTATGGACCTATTTGGATTCCCTGCAAGGGAGCCACGGTAGAGTTGGATGCAGACAATATAGACTTTTACAGGAGAATCATAGATGTGTATGAGGACAACGATTTCGAAGAGCAAGAGGGCAAGTATTTCATCAATGGTGAAGAAATAACCACATACACATTCAAGCAGGATTACTACTTCATGATGGGCGACAACCGTCACAATTCACTGGATTCACGCTACTGGGGATTTGTTCCTGAGGATCATATTGTGGGCCGCCCGGCTGTAATCTGGTTCTCCAAGGATATAAACAAGTCTTTCCCAAAGAACATCAGATGGAAAAGAATCTTTAAGTTTATCTAATAAAGGCTGTAAAATTTGGATTTTAGAAGAAAAATCAATACATTTGCAGCCCCAAAAAAGATTATAATATTAAAAATAGATAACAATGGCACGAGTTTGTCAAGTAACAGGAAAGAAAAGGATGATTGGAAACAATGTTTCCCACTCAAAGAGACGCACAAAACGTGAATTCGCTCCCAACCTCAAAACCAAGAAATTCTGGTCTGAGGAAGAGCAGAGATTCATTACACTCAAAGTGTCTTGCAAGGGTATGAAGACCATCTACAAGAACGGTCTCTCCGCTACCATCAAGAAATCGCAGGAAAAAGGTTTGATTAAAGTAGTTTAATATTTACAACTATGTCAAAAAAAGCTAAAGGAAACAGAGTACAGGTCATAATGGAGTGTACTGAGCAAAGAGAGAGCGGTGTACCGGGCATCTCCAGGTATATCACAACAAAAAATAAAAAGAACACTACCCAGAGATTGGAGCGTAAGAAATATAACCCTTATCTCAAGAAGGTAACTCTTCATCGCGAAATCAAATAACACACTTATCTTTATATAAATGGCAAAGAAAGCAGTGGCTACATTTGGTAGTAGCCGTCCACAAACTAAAAACTATGTAAAGTGTATCCGTATGGTCAAATCTGAGCGTACCGGAGCATACGCTTTCAAGGAAGAGCTGTTACCTACTGACCAAGCTAAAGACTTCTTTGAAAAGAAATGAAGTTAAGTAGAGTAAACAGACAAAAAATGCGACCTTTTCAGGTCGCATTTTTTGTTGCATTCCAAATAGTTTAGAAGGGTAGATCATCAGGACCATCAGAAAGAAGATCATCCGAAGAAACAAATTGCTCGGGCTGCGCAGCAGGCTTCGATACCGGCTTTGCAACACTGCTTGAATCAGTCTGTTTTGGAGCATTTACGGACACATCCCATGCGCCATCTCTGGGCAATGTATCATCTCTCCTACCAAGAAGCTGGATGGAATCGGCCAAAATCTCCGTAATATAGCGTTTCTGTCCGTTGGCATCATCCCATGAACGACTTCTGATACGTCCTTCCACATAGATCTGGCTGCCTTTTTTGATAAACCTGCTGGCCAAATCAGCCAACTGTCTCCAGGCGACTATGTTGTGCCACTCCGTAATTTCTTTAGTCTCCCCACTACGGTCTTTATATCTTTCCGTGGTAGCCAGGGAAAATGAGGCAACAGATGCACCACCTTCAAGATGCCTGATTTCAGGATCTCTTCCTACGTTGCCAATAAGTAAAACTTTATTCAGTGCCATATCTCAAAATTTTTTCTAAATATAGTCCTTTTTGCCGAGACTGGAAAAAATATTTGAATACAAAAGAGCTTTTTGACTACGGAGCTCTGTCACCTTATCCTCCAGATAGTCCATCAGATTAAGCCCTTCTTCCATTTCAAGGCGTGTTCTTAGACGCTCCCGCTTATTGTAGATGCTCATCTCATTGGTAAGGCGGAATATTGTAACTATGGCATGTGTGGGAAATCCCATTGAAATAAGACTACATAGCATTACATCATCCTTTGTCAGTGAAGGATACTCCTCCCTCAGCCGGCTAATAAGGCCACAATGGCATTTATCGGCCAAATAGTCCATTTCATAAAAAATGTTATTCTTATCTCTGACTGTCGTCAGAAAATAAGATCTTACTTTAGAATGGAGCAAAGTAGCATTTTCCGGACTCAGCGAAATGCAGTCCATAATGCCTATGACCATCTGCATCACTTTGTTTAGAGCTTTGGCAAGTTTTGCATCGTCAGCTCCCTTGTCCCTAAGCTGCTGTGATATCTTCTCCCTTAATCGCACCTCCTTGCGCTTTACTCGGAAAAGAACAACTGTAAGAATGATTGTTGTGACAACGAAAATTAGCAGTAGGGTATAGAC
>JAAZEZ010000043.1 GCA_012511975.1 Bacteroidales bacterium
AGGCTGTGCAGGGTACAGAATCCTTCATTTGCTCAGCTAAGGAATAGAGACGGTCACACTCTTCTTTGCTGAGCGATGTTAAACGGTTGAATATCTCAACATTCTCTATCATCTGCTGCTCGTTTGACATACCGCTGAGGATCATAGTAACTCCGGGGATTCCTGCAACCCAGCTGAAGGCCTCCTCCGGTTTGGCAATGGAGAGTAGCTTGCCACCGCGCAATGGTTCCATTACCCAAATGGGAATATCTCTCGAATTGAGTAGTTCCACCTTCTCCCGCGCTCTTTGCAAGGACCAGTCAAGGAAATTGAGCTGGATCTGACAAAACTCCATATGCTCTCCATAGGGGGAGTCGAGGAAACGCTTGAGTGTATCAAGCTCCGCATGCGCTGAAAAACCGAGATGACGGATGCGACCCTTCTCCTTCTGTTTCAGGAAGTAGTCCAGAATACCCCACTTCGGATCAAGATAGACCTCTATACAGGTCTCATGTACATTATGCATAAGGTAGAAATCAAACCACTCCACCCCACATTCATGACTCCCAAAACTTTCTCAGAACTCAAAACTCATTACTAAAAACTAACTCAGAACTCGAAACTCGGAACTCAGAAGTAAAAAAATTCTTATCTTTGAAAATTAACCGGAAAAATTCAAACAATTATGTATGTAGACGATAAATTGTATGTAGCTCATTCGGCCAACGGCCCTATATATCTGCAGGGAAAGATGGCAAACAGGCACGGACTTATAGCCGGCGCAACAGGTACCGGAAAAACGGTATCTCTACAGGTGCTGGCGGAAACATTTTCTCAAGCGGGGGTTCCCTGTTTTATGGCAGATATGAAGGGTGACCTCTCCGGCATCAGTCAGACGGGGAAAATGAATGGATTCATTGAAAAGCGTTGCGCTGAATTCGGCATTGAAAATCCCCCTTTTGAAGGTTCTCCCACACGCTTCTTTGATGTCTTCGGAGAGCAGGGCTACTCTATGCGCACCACCATTTCGTCAATGGGCCCTCTACTTCTTTCACGTCTGATGGAACTCAATGCGACTCAGTCCGGAGTGCTCAACATTGTTTTCTGCATAGCGGATGATAAGGAACTGCTGCTGATAGATCTTAAAGATTTGCGTCTGATGCTGGATTTTGTAGGAAAGAATGCTTCAAAGTTCACTACTGAGTACGGTAATATCTCATCAGCCAGTATTGGGGCTATCCAGAGAGCTGTGCTCGCCATTGAGCGCCAGGGCGGAGATAAATTTTTCGGCGAACCCGCATTTGACGTGGAGGATCTGATTGCTACTGAGAGGGGTCGTGGAGTAATGAATGTCCTCGCTGCCGATAAACTTATGCATAATCCCAAAATCTACTCCACATTTCTTTTGTGGTTGCTTACGGAACTCTATGTCAAACTTCCGGAAGTCGGCGACCAGCCCCTTCCCAAGCTTATATTTTTCTTTGACGAGGCCCATATGCTATTCCAAGGCACTTCCAAGGCACTTGTGGAGAAGATTGAGCAGGTGATACGACTTATCCGTTCCAAGGGAGTGGGCATCTACTTTGTAACACAATCGCCCACAGATGTTCCCGAAATTGTCCTTGGACAGCTTGGCAACCGCATCCAGCACGCTCTAAGGGCCTATACCCCAAAAGATCAGAAGGCGGTTCGCGCAGCGGCACAGACCTTCCGCACCAATCCTGAGTTTAAAACAGAAGATGCTATCATGGAGCTTGCTACCGGAGAGGCGCTCGTCTCTTTCCTGGATGAAAAAGGAGCTCCTTCTATAGTGGAACGAACCAGAATCCTATTCCCTTTAAGTTCTATCGGGCCTATTACAGAGGGGCAGCGTCTTGATATAAACAACATGGCTCCGGCTGAAATTAAGGCTTATGACAAGTTTTTTGATCGTGAAAGTGCCTATGAGGTGCTGAGCGCTTATTACGAAGAGGTGGCTAAGGCTGAAGAAGAGGCTCTGATACAGGCAGAAAAGGAGAAGGAAGAGAAAGAGAAGGAAAAAGAGAAGAAGAAATCCTCCGGTAAAAAGGGAGGTTTTACGAGAACCGTTTTAGGTACGATGGTAGTTGCAGGTACCACTAGTTTTATACGCAGTCTGGGTACTCAGGCGGCAAGGAAAGTCACCGGTAAGAAGAGCACATCCGGTAAAAGCTCTACATCTAAAAAGAGTGGCGATAGTGCACTTGGAAGAGCCGCTAAAACAGCTACCACAACCGCTACCAGAAAGATAACGGAAGAGGTCCTCAAAAACATCTTCAAGTGATTGCTGAGTTTTCAGAATTTTTGGAGAGTTTCTCAGTGCGATATGAGCGATGCGGAACTCTCTTTTTATTTCCTGACAAGGAAGTGACCATTCGTCTTGTTACGCTTGATGTTGCCGCCGGTCTGACGAATGACGTGATCGCAAACATCGAGAATAGTCCGGCTGTAGATGCGGTGAATGATGCAACGAATAGTGCAGATGGTGGAGGGAGATGTATATATCTTTACGAAGATCGTTGGCGGAGTGGTGGAGAGGTGATTCGCAAGCGAATCCTGGCCCATTTGGGTTGTTTTAATTCCATTTTTGCCAGGAAATGTAGAGTAGAACAGCTGAAAGCGCAGCAAGCGGCCGATTTTCTGGAAAAATATCACAGTTACGGTACTTCGGGATGTAGATATCGTTACGGGCTTTTTTATGAAGATAAGCTGGTGGCGGTAGCTACATTTTCCTCAGGCAGACCTATGACGCGTTTTTTTGGAGGAGATGAACGCATTCTCGAGAGTTATGAATGGGTCAGATACGCCTCTTTGCCGGATTGTCGTATAGTCGGAGGTATGGGACGGCTTCTTGAAGCATTCGTGAGTGATGTGGGCCCGGATGAGATAATGTCATATGCAGATTATGAATGGTCCCCCGGAGATGCTTATCTCCTTTTGGGGTTCGAAAAGGTGGGGGAGAAGCCTCCGATGCGTTTCTATGTGGACCGCACCACATTCAAAAGAATTTCTGAAAGAAAAGTGTCTGCAGATAAAAAATTCCGCGGAGAGGTGTTCCCTGCGGAAAAATATGCATTAATATCCAATCTGGGTAGTGCTAAATATATTAAGCAGTATGTGTGACAGCAATCCCGTCGGATTGTTTGTCAAAAGTCACTTTTAACACCCCGGATCCCGATCCGTCGCTTATGATAAGCTCGGAAAGAGGGTCTTCGATATGCCTTTGGATGGCCCTCTTGAGTGGTCTTGCGCCAAGTTCAGGGTCATATCCCTCGTCCGCTACGAAAGTACGTGCACTTTGGTCTACCTCGAGAGTGTATCCCAGGTGTCTGACTCTGTCGACCAGGTCCCCCAGCTCTATCTCTATTATTCGGAAAATGTCCTCTCTCGAGAGGGAGTTGAAGTAAATCTTGTCATCCAGACGATTGAGCAATTCCGGTGAGAATTGTCGTGCCAGGGCTTTATCGATAATGGATTTACGCCTGATTTCCCTATCGGTGGTACTGGTGGAAAAGCCCACATCACCTCCAAAGTCCCTTAATTTGCGGCTGCCAATGTTTGAGGTAAGGATAAGTATGGTGTTGCGGAAATCCACCGTGCGTCCGCTGCTGTCAGTTAGCCGTCCTTCGTCAAATACCTGCAGGAGAATATTGGAGATATCCGGGTGGGCCTTTTCTACCTCGTCCAAAAGTACAACGCTATAGGGTTTGAGTCGCACCTGCTCTGTAAGCTGGCCTCCCTGGTCGTAACCTATATAGCCAGGAGGAGAACCGATAAGGCGGCTGATGGAGTGTTTTTCGATGTACTCGCTCATATCTATCCTGATTAGGGAGTCTTCGGAGTCGAACATGTATTCGGCAATTTTTTTGGCCAGGAGAGTTTTGCCCACACCTGTAGGACCAAGGAAGATAAATGTTCCTATTGGTTTTCGGGAGTCCTTGAGACCTGCGCGACCGCGTTTTATGGCTTTTGTTACGGTTTTGACGGCTTCATCCTGTCCTATTACGCGACTCTTCAGCGCCTGCTCCATTGCCAGAAGTTTTTTGCTCTCGTCACTCGCTATCTTGTGTGCAGGGATGCCTGTCATAAGAGATGCAGCCCGGGCGATGTCATCACATGAGATGGTCACAGGAGTAGTATTATCAGAATTCTCTTTAGCGGACAATTCACCGATGAGTTCTTTTTCGCGAAGACGGAGTGAAGCCGTGGTCGGATAATCGCCCTCAAGTGCAGCCTGGCGCTTCTCATTTCGGATCTGTTCCAGCAGTTTACGAGTATCAGGATCAGTAGAGTTGTCAGGTTCCTGATCCGTTTCGCAGGTATGTGCCCTTGATCCTGCTTCGTCCATAAGATCAATGGCTTTGTCGGGCAAGTGCTTTTCGCAGATAAACCTTTGAGAAAGAGTGATGCACTGTTTCAGTGCTTCTGGCGTATAGATAACGTTGTGGAAACGTTCATATTTATCTTTAATACCCTTAAGTATCTCCAGGGTCTGGCCTTCGGTGGAGGGTTTGACCACTATTTTCTGGAATACCCTGTCCAGCGCTTTGTCATTTTCAATGCAATTGCGGTAGCCATCGGTGGTGGTAGCTCCGATGCAGCGTATGGTGCCGCTTGAGAGTGCCGGTTTTAGTAAGGTGATTATGTCAGAAGAACCGCGCATTCCGCCAGCTCCGACCAGAGAGTGTATATCGTCTATAAAGAGGATTGCATTTGAAGAGAGCTCAAACGCAGAAACAATCTGTCTGATGCTCTCTGCAAGCGAGGAAGGGTGGGGATTGGCAGCAATCAGAGCGGGGATGTCAAGGGAGAGTATCTGTTTGCCCTCAAGGGTTGAGGCGAGTCCCTCCACAATGGCGGTTTTTCCCACTCCGGATTCACCTACTAAGAGGGGATTGTTCTTTTTGCGGCGGCTGAGTATCTGCTTGACGCGCAGTGTTTCGGACTCGCGTCCAATTAGCGGATCGCGGTTATCATTTCCTGCGCCGGATGTAAGGTCACGACAATACTTAATAAGCACGAATGTTGGTTTCCTGTTTTTACGGCTTGATTCGCGGGTTATCTGTCCCATTGCGGCAAGCAATGTATTTGGCAATATACCGATTTTTTCCATTAGGGGAATAAATTGGCCTTTGCGAAGGGTAATTGCAGCCTCTAAAATATCAGCTATGCCGGGCTGTACACCGTTTGTGGCGCAGCTGGCAAATGCTTGTCCGAAGATATCATTGACTTCTTGTGAAATGGTCACCGCACTGATCTTCTCGAAAGGGAGGGGTTCAGGCTGGGAAATCATTTTTTCAATTGCTGGTTTTACCATTGAAATATCACTCCCAATGCGGTCTGAGATAGATTTGACAAGTGTTCGGCCATCTCTGAGTATTGCCAGAAACAGGTGGTCGGCATCAATAACGGTACTGCCCAGTCTCATCGCCTCTTCGCGGGCAGTCTCCAACAGTGCCGAAAGTTCTCTGGGAAGTGTGTTTGTCATAATCCTGCGGTGCTTTATTTCAAATTGCCAAGATAGTGAAAAATTTTGGCCGAATCACTTTTTCTTTGTAGTTTTACGAGTTAATTTTTACAGATAGCAGAAAGAAAAAGAATGGAAGAATTAGAAGAGAATACAGGTAGGATCATTCCTATCAATATTGAAACTGAGATGAAAAGCGCCTACATCGATTATTCGATGTCGGTGATTGTGTCGCGCGCGCTTCCGGATGTGAGAGACGGCCTGAAACCCGTGCATAGAAGAGTTCTGTACGGAATGTACGGCCTCGGTCTGACTAGTAACCAGCCTGTAAAGAAATCTGCCCGTATAGTGGGTGAGGTACTCGGTAAATACCATCCCCACGGTGATTCCAGCGTTTATGACGCCATGGCCAGACTTGCCCAGTCCTGGAACATGCGCTACATGCTTGTCCAAGGTCAGGGCAACTTCGGATCCGTTGACGGTGACCCGGTAGCAGCGATGCGTTATACTGAGGCAAAACTCCAAAAACTAGCCGAAGAGGTTATAGAAGACCTTGATAAGGATACCGTGGATTTTAAGCCCAATTTTGACGAATCACTTCAGGAGCCTGTAGTGCTTCCGGCCAAAGCCCCTCTGCTACTGCTCAACGGAGCAAACGGTATTGCAGTGGGTATGGCTACCAATATGGCTCCGCACAATCTTACCGAGTGCTGTGATGCTATTTGCGCTTATATTGATAATAACGACATCACGCTCGATGAGCTGATGCAGCATATCAAGGGACCTGATTTCCCTACAGGAGGTATTATTCAGGGCACAAAAGGCATCAGGGATGCATTCGAAACAGGTCGTGGCCGCATAGTCATCCGCTCTAAGACCGACATTGAGATTTCAGACAGCGGACGCGAAACGATCGTGGTCAGCGAGATTCCCTATATGGTCAATAAACGCGAGCTTATCGAGAAAATTGCTGAACTGGTTGAGAACAAGAGACTCGAAGGGATTGCATACATCAATGATGAGAGTGACCGTAGCGGTATGCGCATAGTCATTAAGCTCAAGATGGGTTCTGTGGCTAACGTGGTGCTCAACAACCTTTTTAGGTATACACCGCTCCAGTCCAGTTTCTCAGTCAACAACATTGCACTGGTGGACGGTCGTCCACGGATGCTCAATCTAAAAAATCTAATCAAGTGCTTTGTTCGCCATCGCCACGAGGTGGTTCTTCGCAGGACCCGATTCGAACTTGATAAAGCCCTCAAGAGGGCACATATCCTTGAGGGATTGCTCAAGGCACTGGACATTATAGATGAAATTATTGCTCTTATCAGGGCATCCGGAAGCGTACAGGAGGCAAGAGAAGGCCTTGTGGAGCAATTCGAGTTCTCCCCCGAGCAGGCTGAGGCGATCGTAGAGATGAGGCTTCGACAGCTTACAGGACTTGAAAGAAGTAAACTTCAGGCAGAGTACGATGAGCTCCAGGCGCTTATCAATCACCTTGAGGCCATCCTTGCTGATGTTTCCCTTCAGATGGATATTATCAAACAGGAGCTTATTACACTCAAAGAGAAATATGGTGATGATCGCCGTACTGCAATTGAGCCTTCTGCCGAAGATTTCAATCCTGAAGATTTCTATCCCAATGAGGATGTGGTCATTACGATTTCCCATATGGGATACATCAAGAGGACTCCTCTTACCGAGTATCGTCTGCAGAATCGTGGAGGAATAGGTGCCAAAGGCAGTACTACCCGCGAGGAGGACTTCATAGAGCATATCTATGTTGCAAATATGCACAGCACGATGATGTTCTTCACCAAGAATGGGAAGTGTTATTGGCTGAAGGTATACGATGTTCCCGAAGGTACTAAGGCATCCAAGGGTCGAGCCATCCAGAATGTTATCAATATCGAGCCGGATGATGCGGTACAGGCCTATATGAATGTGGAGAATCTTGATGATTCCGACTATATCAATAACCACTATGTGGTTCTTGCCACACGTACGGGTACTATCAAAAAAACCTCTCTTGAAGCCTACTCCCGCCCGAGAGCTAACGGTATAATCGCAATAAATGTCCGCGAGGATGATTCATTGATTGAGGCTTTGCTCACAAACGGAGAAAAGGATATTCTCCTTGCAGGTCGTAAGGGCAGATGCTGTCGCTTCCACGAATCTACCGTACGCGCTATGGGTCGTACAGCTACAGGAGTGCGTGGAATCAGGATTGACGAAGACGACGAAGTGGTTGGTATGATTTGTGTAGATGGTAGTAATGAGGCTGACTCCCAGGAGCATATTCTTGTGATCAGCGAGAATGGTTTCGGCAAGCGTTCACTTTTGGAAGAGTATCGCAGGACCAACCGTGGAGGCAAGGGTGTCAAGACTATCAACATTACTGAAAAGACAGGTTCTTTGATAGCGATAAAGTCAGTGACTGACGATGATGACCTGATGATTATCAATAAGTCCGGTATTACCATCAGGGTATTGGTTGCCGATATCAGAGTTGCCGGCAGAGCCACACAGGGTGTCAAGGTTATCAGTCTCAGAGATGGTGACAGTATTGCTGCAGTCTGCTCTGTAGAAAAAAAGGAGGAAGATGAAACAGAGGAAGATAGTGTAGTGAGTAGTGAAGAGTGATGCGGGTTGCGAGGTACGGGGTAATGAAATAAGGAGAATGAAGAATAAGTAGCTCGTAATTAAATTAGCATTTGAATTGATAATAAACCATAAAAGTTAAAACTAACGGCTGACAGCCAACAACCAACAGCAATTAATAATTAACAAAAATAAATACCACTTTAATTTTTAAAGACTATGAAGAAAGTTTTATTAGCAATGGCACTTGTCCTTTCTGTTACCTTTGCAAGTGCGCAATCTAAAGCGGTAACTGACGCTTTGAAAGCAATTGACAAGGCAGTAGAAGCAAGCCAGAATCCCAAAAAGTCAACCAGACCTGCTACCTGGATTAATCTTGCAAAAGCGTACATCTCAGCATATGAACTCCCTAGTAAGGGTATTGAGCCCGGCTTTGACCAGATGCTTCTTAAGACCATCCTCAAAGACCAGAAAGTACTCTCTTCTACACAGAAAACCCTTCCTCAGGGCACCTTCACTGTTGACACCTACAGCGACAAGGATCTTTATTACAATGATTTCGGTCAGCTTATGTTCTTGATTGTTACCAAGCCTGTAGGCGAAAATCTCCTTGGCAAAGCTCAGGAGGCTCTTTTCAAGGCTGCGGAGGTTGATCCGAAAGGTTCCAAACTTAAAGATATCCAGGCGCTGTTCGAACAGATTCACAACTACAACTACGAAGATGCTGCTTCATACTACACTCTGGGCGATTATGAAAAGGCTACCGCTATTTTCGAAGAGTGTCTCGGCAACTACAACAATAAGGTGATGCAGAAGATTGATACAATGGTGATCTACAACACTGCTCTTCTTTCCAGCATGAGTGGCGACAATGCAAAAGCAGAGAAATACTACAAAGAGTGCCTGGACTATGGCTACTACTCTGACGGCAACGTGTTCTCCAACCTTGCAGAGGTTTATAGACTCAATGCAGACACCCTTAGCCAGAAACGGATACTTGAGGCAGGATTTGAGCAGTTCCCTCAAAACCAGGGTATTCTTGTGGGGTTGATTAACCTCTACACTGCCACAAAAGAGGATCCTCAGAAGCTCTTTGACATCATCCACACTGCTCAGGAGAATGAACCTACCAACGGCTCCCTCTACTATGCTGAAGGCAATGTTTACAAAGAGCTGGGCAATATTGAAAAAGCAGTTGAGCTTTATAATAAATCGACTGAAATCCAGCCCGACTATGTATATGGCGTTTTGAGTGTAGGTGTTCTCTATTACGAACAGGCCATGGACATTGCAGAAAAGGCTGACTCAGAATTTGATCAGGTTAAATATGATGCTCTTGTTGAGGAGTTTAACCAGGCCCTTGAAAATGCAATACCTCCATTTGAGAAGGCATTCTCAATCTCTGATAACATAGAGATCCAGAAGAATGCAGCTGAATTCCTTAAGTTTATCTACTTCCGCTTCCGTGACAAATCACCTGAGTATATGGCTGCTTACGAGAAGTACAATGCGTTTCTTGCTGAATAAAATTTGACTACATATATCAGAATCGGGACGACCATGTGTCGTCCCGATTTTTTTGTACATTTGTACTTTGCACCAATTTTATTCAAGACTGATGAAAAAACTATTACTATTTGTTCTCGCTTTAACCTTTACCGGATCTGTTTTTGCGGATAACGGGATGTGGCTTCCTTCGGAAATTGCCAAAAGAATCGGAGATATGCAGGCCAAAGGTCTCAGGCTTACGGCTGAAGATATCTACAGTATCAATCAGGCTTCCCTTAAGGATGCCTCGGTCCATTTCAACGGAGGATGCTCTGCTGAATTGATTTCAGACAATGGGCTTTTAATTACCAACCATCATTGCGGTTACGATTGGATACAGGAACACAGTTCAGTGGAACACGATTACCTCAAGGATGGATTTTGGGCCATGACGATCGAAGAGGAGCTGCCCAACAAGAATATTTTTGTGAGATTTCTTGTCAGAATGGACGATGTTACTGAGACGGTATTAAAAGGCTATGATTCCTCAATGACTGAGATTCAACGTGATTCGCTAATCGAGGCTAATAGTGCACCTCTGATTGAGGCTGCTTCCGGGGAAGGTGCAGGATATAGCGCATCAGTAAGACCTTTATACTATGGCAATCAATATTTCATCTGGGTTTATCAGACCTTTACCGATGTTCGCCTTGTGGGCGCGCCTCCCTCATCAATAGGTAAATTCGGAGGTGATACCGACAACTGGATGTGGCCCCGTCATACCGGAGACTTCTCTCTGTTCAGAATTTATGCAGATAAGGACAATAATCCCGCAACATACTCCGAGGAGAATGTGCCCTACAAGCCCAAAAAATATTTCAAGCTCTCCATTAAGGAGCGCAAAGAGGGTGATTTTACCTTTGTCTACGGTTATCCCGGCAGAACTCAGGAATATATCCACTCTGAAGCAGTAAGATATATCTCTGATATCTCCAACCCTCACAAACGCAATCTCCGCACAAAGCGTCTCGACATACAGGAGAAATATATGTCCCAGAGTCAGAAAGTTAGAATCCAGTACTCCTCCAAGAATTCCGGTGTTTCCAATGCCTGGAAAAAGTGGCTTGGTGAGATGAACGGTATCATTAAACTTAAGACTTATCAGAAAAAGAAAGATTACGAGAGAGAATTCCATAAATGGGCGGCTGATAAGCCGGAGTATCGAGAGGTAATTCCGATGCTCGATAAACTATATGCGGAGCTTGAAGGATATGCATTTGCCACCGATTATTATAACGAAAGCATACGTGCAAATGAGATTATCCGCTTTGCGGAAAATATTTTCACAACTTTCACCCGTAACCGTGGTAAAGACTATTTGGATCAGATGATAGTGGCCTATTTCAAGGATTATTTCCTTCCTATCGACAAAGAGAGTTTCCATCTTCTTCTGGCAGAGTATGACAAGAATGTGCCGCAGCATCTACGTCCTTCCTGTTTTGCGGAGCAAATGACAGCTTTCAACAGCACTGATGCCTGGGTGGAACACATTTTTAATACTTCCGCCCTTACAACCGAAGAGGGGACACGCACCCTTATAGAAAAAGCTCTTTCTTCAGAAAATTTCCAGGATGTGCTTTTAGCTGATCCCGCCTTTGCATTCTCAAATGAATTCAGAGAGCACTATCTGAATGAGATCAATAAGCCCTATACCGAGATTAACAGGCAGATTACACTGCTCTACCGCACCTATATGAAAGGTCAGATGGAGTTCTCTCCGGAAAAATCTTTCTTCCCTGATGCAAATTCCACTCTCAGGGTCTCTTATGGCCATATTCAGGGTTATTCTCCTGCGGACGGCATCTTTTTCAAGCCCGTTTCTACCATAGAAGGTATAATGGAGAAAGACAATCCCGATATTTTTGATTACAACATTCCTCAGGAACTCAGGGATATCTATGCGCGCAAAGATTATGGCAAATGGGGTCAGGATGGTACTATGCCGGTTTGCTTTATCGCAACCAACCATACTTCAGGCGGCAATTCCGGTAGCCCCGTCATCGATGCCGACGGTAATCTGATAGGTATTAATTTCGACAGAGTTTGGGAAGGCACGATGAGTGATATTGACTTCGATCCCGATGTGTGTCGCAACATCTCCATAGATATCAGATATGCGCTCTTCATTATAGATAAGCTAGCAGGAGCACAGCGCATTCTCGACGAAATAGAGATAGTGGAGTAGAGGGAAGTTATGAGTATGTAATATGTGGTATGTAGTGCTGCGAATTGTGTGGTTTTCTGCGGAACTCGCACCCCGTACCCCGTACCCCGTAAATGCGACTGCACCACAAAGAAAAAGCGGCTATTGAAAGCCGCTTTCTTTGTGGTGCCACCGAGATTCGAACTAGGGACACACGGATTTTCAGTCCGTTGCTCTACCAACTGAGCTATGGCACCTTATGCGTGTCATTTCTGACCAACGGGATTGCAAAGGTAGGTTTTTATTCCATATCTGCAAAAAAAAGTGTTATTTTAGCACTCCGGATATGGAAAAGAAGAGATTATTATATGTGCAGGTGTTGTTGCCTCTGAAAATGAGCAAGGAATTGTCATATTCAGTTCCTGAAGAGTTTGAGGGGCAGATTGCTATTGGCAGCTGGGTGCAGGTGAAACTTGTGGGAAAAAGTCGGTATGCTATAGTGACTGCCATTTCACATCAGCCACCGGCAGGTCTGGATCCTACCAGGATCAGCGCGGTTGAGGCTCTTCCAGATATGCTCCCGGTGACTTTGGCACAGTTGGATTTTTGGCGTGCTTTAGCCGATTATTATATGTGCAGTGTAGGGGAGGTTTTCAAGGCGGCTTATTCCAGTGCTTTCCGAAAACAAATAACAGTGCGTTCCAGAAAATCGGAAAAAGAGTTCCGGGAACCGGATTTCAGTGCTATTCCCTCACTTTCTACTGCACAACAGGGGGCTTGTGACACTATAAAAGAGCATTTTACCGAAGGTCGCAGGGTTCTCCTGCGTGGAGTGACGGGATCCGGTAAGACCGAGATCTATTTCCACCTGATGCGGGATGCACTTGAGAGTGGCGGATCGGTACTATTTCTCGTACCCGAAATAGCTATCTCCAGACAGCTCACATCCAGACTTGAGAAGGTCTTCGGCAGTGCTCTGTTGCCCTATCACTCAAAGCAGACCGCTGCTGTCAAAAAGCGCATATATAACCGTTTGGTTGTTGCCGAGAGACCTTATGTTGTGCTGGGTACGAGGTCGGCACTTTTGCTGCCATTGCCGAATCTTTCGCTGATAGTGGTGGACGAAGAGCACGACTCTTCGTATAAGCAATCTGATCCTGCGCCGCGCTACAACGGAAGAGACGTTGCGCTGATGCTCTCTTCCCGGACCGGAGCAAATTTAGTGTTGGGTAGTGCCACTCCCTCCTTCGAGTCACTCTACAACGTTTCTGTTGGTAAACTTTCACAGGTGGATTTGCTGGAGAAGTATCATAAGGCTGAGGATGCTCAGGTAGAAATTGTAGATATGGTGACGGCTCGGAAACTTCGCAATGTCAAGGGTCCTTTCTCCATTCGGTTGCTTAACGAGATAGGCAGAGTGGTGGATGACGGTGGTCAGGTAATGGTGTTCCGCTCCAGAAGAGCCTACGCTCCTTATGCACAATGTAAAGAGTGTGGTGCAGTAGTTAAATGTCCTTCTTGCGATGTTGCTCTCAGCTATCACAAGTTTGATAATATGCTCAAGTGTCACTATTGTTCATATCAAATACCCTTTGAACCGGAGTGTCCCAAGTGTAATTCACTTTCGATCGTTGACCGTGGAGCGGGAACTGAGAAGATTGAGGAGCTGCTGCGCGAATATTTTCCTGATTATGTCACAGAACGGTTTGATTCAGATACCATCTCGGGCAAAAGCGAGGAGCAGCGTATTCTAAAAAACTTTGCCGAAGGAAAAATAGACATTCTGGTGGGAACTCAGATGATCACTAAGGGGTTTGATTTTGACCGCCTCTCATTGGTGGCAGTTATCGGCTGCGATTCTCTCTTCTCCGTACAGGACTTCAGGGCGGACGAACGTGCTCTCCAGTTATTGTGGCAATTGCGTGGCAGGGCCGGCCGTAGGGAGGATGGGGCCAGGATGATCATACAGACGGAGCAGAAGGACCATCCGGTCCTGAAGGCCCTTACCGGTGAAGGCGATTCGGATGATCTCTCAGCTGCTCTTGCAGAGCGCAAAATGTTTGGCTATCCCCCCTTTGTGAGATTGGTGGTGATTACCTTAAAGGATAAAAATGAAAAAAGGATGTGGAGTTGCGCATATGAGCTGGCTGATGCAATTAGAGCTATCGGTATTAGAGATTTTAATGGTCCTTTAGTACCTCCTATAGCAAAAATGGGTGATCATTACCAGGTTCAGTTTCGCCTGCGGCTAAGACGCAACAACTCTCTTTCTCGTATAAAAAAAGCCCTGTATTCTGAAACGGAGTTTTTGAATCGTAAGTACAACGGGATGACTATCATCAATATAGACGTAGATCCCTATTAGTACGATCTCTCCAATTATTATTTAGAATTAGAATCGCTCTCTTACTCTCTCTTTGAGGGCCTGGATTTGGAGCATTACCTCTTCCGGGTTATCGGTTGTGAGAAAAGTAGGATTGCCCACGAGAAGAGTTTCGACAAGCAATGAGTCGTTAACTGTCCAAACATTGGATGTCATATTATAATTGCGTGCCTCGTCCACCCAAAAAGGGTTCATAAGGACTTCATTGTAATGGTAGTCGAAACCGTTGATTCCTATTTCCAGTAGTTCTATCGGCATATAGTATCCGCCCAGATAGGCAACAGAGGCCTTGGGCATCAGTGCTGCAAACCTTTTACAGGCTTCAAGGCTGAATGAAATGTAATCCACTCTTTTTCCAAGCCCCATTTTCTTGACCATTTCAACACATTTCTCCACAGCATATTGCTCAAGTGCCGGATTATCTTTTACCGGTTTGAGTTCGAGTACAAGTAGGAGTCCTTTGAGTTTTTTGCCGGCAGCGAGGTACTCTTCAAGTGTAGGCAGTTTTTCACCGTTGGAAAGTAGGGAGTCCTGAATTACCTTATAGTGCGTAAGGTTAATGACATGTCCCTTGAAATCATTGTCATGATTTACAATCAGCACACTATCCGCAGTAATCTGAACGTCAAATTCAGAACCGTAGACTCCTGCCTTATGTGCATTACGGAGCGAGGAAATTGAATTTTGCGCACTACCTTCACATTTCCAGTATCCTCTGTGTGCAATTACTTTTGTGCTGACCATTTGGTCCACCATTTTGTCAATTTTATTATCTTTGCATCCTGAAATGAGAACAAGCAGCGCACAAGCCGCCAACATCCATATTTTTTTCATAAAAACGATATTAGTACTGTTATTGTGGGGACAAATTTACCAAAAAAATATATATTTTGTTTAAAGAGCTTGTCGTTTTGAATTATTATAATTAACTTCACGCACCAAAACCCAACTAAAATGATAGAAGAAGCCATAGATTTAAAGAAAATCCTCAGAAGGTATGGGCTCAAATCTACCCCCCAGCGTATTGCTGTGTATGCTGCTATGAGGGAATTAGGACATGCCTCAGCCGATATGGTGTTTCAGCAAGCAAGCGCTAAGCTGACGACATTGACACTGGCTACAGTGTACAACGTACTGGAATCATTCGTGCAGGTTGGATTGCTGCAGCGCCGTATGAGTTCTAACAATAAGATGTATATGGATGTCAACACCTACAATCACTGCCATCTCTACTGTGAGGATACGCATACTTTCAGGGACTATGATGATCCCGAGCTGATGCTTATGATCCACGATCATTTTCGCAATAAAAGAATAAGAGGATTTGACCTGCACCGTATAGATGTGCAGCTTGTTGGGAGAAACCGCAGGGTCGGTAGATCAAAATGACATTTTCGTAAAACTATAACTATCAACAATATCAACCTTTTTAAAACCAAAACAACATGAAATCATTGAAAGGAACAAAGACAGAAAAGAACCTGCTTCAATCATTTGCAGGCGAATCACAGGCACGCAACAGATACGTTTTCTCTGCAAGCAAGGCAAAGAAAGAGGGCTATGAGCAGATTGCAGCCATCTTCGCCGAGACTGCAGAGCAGGAGAAGGAGCACGCAGAGACCTTTTTTAAATATCTTGAAGGCGGTATGGTAGAAGTCAATGCTTCATTTCCCGCAGGTGTAATTGCTACTACGGCAGAGAACCTAAAGGCAGCAGCCGAGGGTGAGAATGAAGAGTGGTCTATGCTTTATCCCGAGTTTGCAAAAGTGGCCGAAGAGGAAGGATTTCCCGAAATTGCTGCTACATTCAGGAATGTTGCCATTGCTGAAAAGGCACATGAGGAGCGCTACCTGAGACTCTTAGCCAATGTTAAAGCAGGCAAGGTGTTTGAGAAAGAGGGAGAGATAGAATGGCAGTGCCGCAATTGCGGATTTGTTTATAAGGGAAAGAAGGCTCCCGTTGAGTGTCCCGCTTGTAAACATGCTCAGGCCTATTTCGAGGTAAGGAAGTCTAATTATTAATTTTTTAATACCTTTGCGGTCATGAAAAGAAAGGCCGCTGTTACAGAAGGTTATGCCCTTATTACCGGTACATGGTCCGGTATGGGGAGAGAATATGCCCGACAGCTCTACGCTCTCGGGCATAATTTGATTGTAATCGACATAAATCAGCAATATGCTGATGAAGTAAAAAAGGAGTTGGAGTTCCCTGACAAAACTCCTTCTGGGCGTAAACCCGATGTGCTTGCAATAGGAGTAGATCTGGCTTGTGTTGGCGCTGTTACCATTATTAAGGAGAAAGTTGGGGCTCGTAGGGTGGCTATACTGATCAATAATGCCGGCATGTTTCCATATGGGAGCTTTCTTGACTATTCTCAGGAAGAGATTTCCAGGGTTATAGTGCTACACAATCTTACATTGGTTCAGCTCTGTCACCTATTTGCTCGCGGAATGAAGGAGCGAGGATACGGTTATATACTCAATATCTCTTCACTTAGCAGCTGGATGCCTTACCCTGTACTTTCTGTATATTCTGCTACCAAGCGTTTTATCAAATCTTTTTCACGTTCCCTTAGAATCGAATTGATGGGTAGCGGAGTTTCGGTGACCACCGCCTATTTTGGTGCTGTCTCAACCAATCTATTTCCCCTGGAGGAGGATATGCGTAAGCGAGCATTCCGTTTAGGTATTATGATATCTGCTGAAGAAGCTGCCCGCAAGGCTCTCAAGGCTACTTTTCGTGGTAGAGCTAATGTTATGCCCGGTCTTATTAACTGGATAGCATTGCCGATATTGCCAATTGTTCCAAAACGCCTGCTACACTTCTTTAACAAGAAATATGGCAGCAAGATCAAGTCCACAAATGAAACCTGAAACCAAGCAGAGGATTATCTCCTGTGTTAAAGAGGTCCTTCCTACCACTACCAAGACCTGTATCTGGATTTTAAAAATTACTGTGGGCATCTCCTTTGCGATGATGTTGCTCAAGTACTTTAATATCCTACCCTATATTTCCGATGCGGTAAGTCCCGTTTTTCGCCATTTTGGTCTGCCAGGATCAGCTTCACTGGCCTATTTGTCGGGATATCTTATCAATGTTTATTCTGCTATGGCGGTAATGAGTACCTTGGCGCTGGATGCTCGTGAACTGACAATTCTCTGCACGATGGTACTTTGTTCGCACTCCATGATATTGGAGACAGCGGTACTTAAAAAGACCGGTGTTTCGGGGACAAGGATGGTAATTATCAGAACCGTGAGTGCACTCTTTCTCGGTTGGCTACTAAACGTTATATTGCCTATGGGTAGCGGAGAGGTGATTACAGCTGCTGTAGCACAGAAACAGCTTGCCTTTTGGCCTGCTCTGCTTGACTGGCTTTGGTCTACATTTAAACTGGTGTTGCTGATAACCGTTATTATCTATACCCTCAATATTGTCCAGCGACTTCTTTCAGAATTCGGTGTGATGAAGATGATATCGAAGCTGCTCAAACCGCTGATGATTTTTTTCGGACTTCCACCCAGAACAGCATTTCTTTGGATAGTGGCAAATGTCATCGGCCTGGCTTATGGTGCCGCGGCTATGTTGGATGAAATAGCACGTGGCAAGTTGGAACGTCGCGACGTATTGCTCATCAATACCCACATTTGTATTTCACACAGTAACCTCGAAGATTTGATACTACTTACTGCAGTTGGAGCAATAGGATGGATAATGTTACTGGTTAGATGGGCTATGTCAATTGTGTTGGTATGGGAATTGAGGTTGGAATTTTACATCAAAGATGCGATTGCCAAAAGAAAAAATCGTAACTTTGCAGTTTAAACCAATTAGGCTAATGTTTTTATGAATAACGAAAGAATAAAATGTCTTATTATCGGTAGTGGGCCTGCTGGGTTTACCGCTGCGATTTATGCATCCAGAGCAGCTTTGCAGCCTGTAGTCTATGAGGGGATGCAGCCCGGCGGACAACTTACCACTACTACTGAAGTTGAAAATTTCCCCGGTTATCCCCAGGGCGTTTCAGGCAACCAGATGATGGCTGATCTGCGTGCTCAGGCCGAGCGTCTGGGTACTGATATTAGATATGGGATGGTAACAGAGGCTGATTTGTCTGAAAGGCCTTTTAAGGTCACTATAGATGATGAAAAGGTTTTAGAGGCAGAGACTTTGATTATTGCCACAGGTGCTACTGCAAGATATCTCGGTTTGTCTTCGGAGAGTAAGTACAGAGGAATGGGTGTTTCTGCCTGTGCCACTTGTGACGGATTCTTCTATCGTGGAAAGATAGTAGCAGTAGTAGGAGGTGGAGACACCGCCTGTGAAGAGGCTCTATATCTGGCCTCTCTTTGCAGAAAGGTCTATATGGTAGTGAGAAGAGATGTTTTCAGGGCATCAAAAGCCATGCAGGAAAGGATCGCGGCTACTGATAATATCGAAGTTCTCTGGAACTCCAATACACAGGAGGTGCTTGGTGATGATATGGGTGTGACCGGAATGCGCCTTCTTCGTAAGGATGGGGTAGTGTATGAAAAGGCTATCGATGGCTTTTTCCTGGCCATTGGTCATCATCCCAATTCCGATCTTTTCAAAGAGTGGATCACCACTGATGAAAATGGCTATATTGTTACAGACGGACGTTCCTCTAAGACTAATGTTCCCGGCGTTTTTGCTGCCGGAGATGTGCAGGACCCTAATTACCGTCAGGCAATTACTGCTGCAGCCAGTGGCTGTAAGGCGGCCCTTGATGCTGAAAAATTCATTTTGGAAAACAAATAATCATATGATAAAAAAGTACAGACATATCCTGGCTCTCATTTCTTTGGCCATTATTGGTCTTACCGCATGTAAATCGCAGTACGACGCCATACTGTATGGTAATGATGTTTCTGCCAAATATGCGCTGGCCTTTGAAATGTTTGAAGCCAAAAAATATCTCAAGGCGGCAGAGCTCTTCGAATCGCTGACCATTGCTACAAATGGTACGCCCCAGGATGATACTGTACAATATTACTGGGGCTTGAGCAATTATTATTACGGTGACTATATGACCGCTGAGAGCAATTTTAACCAGTTTATAAGCGTTTACCCTTTCAGTCCTTTTACAGAGAAGGCCAAGTTTTATCG
>JAAZEZ010000044.1 GCA_012511975.1 Bacteroidales bacterium
GCCTTCATTTATTTCATCGCTGATGATTTCTATCATATCGTCGAAACGGTGGCCGTTCTGCACAAATACTCGCTCAGCCTGGCCGTCTTTCTCGTGATAAACATAACGTTCGTTAGATCCTACAAGCTTGAGGATAGTCTGATAGGGCACAACTATAGCCTCAGACTGACCGAGAGGAAGTGATGTGTGCGCATACATTCCCGGGCGGAGTTTAAGACTGCCGTTGGGAATTCTCACTTTACACTGGAAGGAGTGAGTAGCGGCATCAATTGTGGGATAGACAATCTCTATTGTGCCAGAAAATGACTCTTCAGGGTAGATGTCCGACTTGATATCAATCTTCATTCCCTTTTTCACAAGGGGAAAATAGGTCTCGGGAACATTTATCAAAGCCTTCAGAGTATTTATCTGTGTAAGCACCAGAATAGGCATCCCACTATAAAGCTCACCGGCCTCGTAGTTTCTTGCTGAAATAACACCTGCAAAAGGGGCTCTGACAAAAGTGTTTTTTTCGAGAAATGCCAGGGATTCCGCGGTCTGATCATATCCCAGTTTGGTCTGATCATATACCTGTTTGGAAATGGCGCCACTCTCCTTTAGTGCTTCCATCCTTTGAAGTTCAACCGCCAGATTGGCGTGGGTCAGTTTTGTATTATTGAGTTGGGTCTGATCCATTCGCACAAGCATAGAGCCCTTCTGCACATTGGAGCCCACCTCAACATATATGTGCTCAATTTTACCGGTAAGCGAAGGAGAGATATTTACTGTTTCATATCCCATAAGAGTAGTTGAGAACTCCACTACGCGCTGTATGGTTGATCTGCTTATAATAGTGGTCTCTACCTGCTCTACGCGTTCCTGGGTTGTCTCCTCCTGATTCTGCTGCGATCCACCGCAGCCTGCAAGGAGTATTGCCGCCAGGGCAATGAGTGAAATACGGATGATTTTCATATGTTTTTTCATTGATTATTATCTGTTCAAAAGTTGTTCGAGTGAGATCTGCGCGTTGACAATCTGAAGGAGGGACTGCACGTAGCTATTCTGAGCAAATATCAGATTGGTGCCTGCGTTGGTCACATCAAGTGCGGAGGCTACTCCATACTCATATTTGAGGGCAATATTCTCAAACACTCTTCTTGCTACCTCAACATTATCTTTCTGAGTACGGTACTGTTCAAGAGCTGATTTGAGATTGTAAACCAGCTGTCTATGCTGGATTTTCAGGGCTGCTTCAGTATCTGCAAGTGTATTAAGCTGCTTGCGATAAGAAAGACGTGCGTCCTGCACCGATTTGGTATTCCTGAGACTGGTGAATAGAGGCACTTTAACCGAAATGCCGAGCATATTCGGAGGAGTCATATTCATAGTCATCTCATCGCTGAAGTAGTGTTTCTTGGCAAACTGGTGGAAAATGCTGAAAGTAGGACCCCCTGACCATCCGGTTAGCGCAATCTGCTTTTTAGCAAGATCGGTGCTGGCTTTGAGCAACTGATAGTTATAGTTTCTATTTATATCAAATTCCTCGCGGAAAAGGTCACTTACCGCATCTACATTCATCAGTTCTGGAAGTCCCTGGGTAAGTTCGATTTCCGAATTGGCATCGAGGTTGAGCTGTAGCCGAAGAGAGTTGTAGACCATTTCCAGTGAACGTTCGGTAGCATTGATGGAGGTCTCCATGGTGGCTACCTGCACCTTGAGCTGATCAGCATCCGTTTGCTCGGAGACCCCTACATCTACTGCACTTTGAGCCATACTGTGGAGCTTTTTCATGCTCTCGAGGTTCTCTCTTAGCAACTCCAGAGTCTCCTCAGTTACAAGCGCCGAATAATAGAGTATCTTTACCTGATCTGTGATCTCCTGTCCACTCTTGCGGTATGAGATATCCGCCATACGCTTTGAAATATTTCCCACCTGGGTGGAAACAATCTGAGCTCCGCTCAACGCGATAGCGGTGGTAACGGTAAAAGAGGCACTGGGTGGCATGGAAATGACCATCATACCAAAATCCATCTTATAACCCATCATATTGGTATAGTCCAAACCCGCAGATACCTGAGGCAGCATACTTGCTATGGCCTGCCAGCGGGCAGCTTCTGCCTTCATAATATCCAGAGAGGCGTTTTCGAGGGTACGGTTGTGCTCAAGAGCATACTCCTGGGCATCCTGGAGGGAAAGGTAGATCTTTTCCTGTGCCCCGGCCGCAAAGGCGACAAAGAGCAACATCATACAGACTACCGATCTCATAAGATTCATAGTTTTTCGTTTCATACGATATTGTTGATTTTATTTTTACTCAAATAGTCGTCAATAAGCATCCTGCCCTTTTCAGTAGAAATCCCCCTGAAATAATAGATGATTGTCTGATAGTAGATTTCTTTATTACTTAGATGGTTATCGGCATTGTATTCGACCCTTCCTATGAGCCTGATGAGCATAGGGAGCAGAGTCACCAGAGAATCAAGTTGCAGGTCGGGAAGAAGCAAACCATCTTCCTGTCCTTTGCTTAGAAATTTTCGCAAATCTCCACGATGCTCTTCTGAAATGACCTTTTCCACATTCTCATAGATATCCGGAAGGTTTTTCTTTGCATCAGCAAAGAGACGGAAAGCACTTGCAAGTTTGCTGTTCGGGCGGTAGTGGTGTCCGCCCAGCACAACGCTGATTATATTATCATCATAACTCCTGAAGACTTCATGATAATATTCACGGGTTTTATCATTGCAGTAGAGAAGAGTCTGCTCGATTATGTCGTTTTTGTCCAGGAATAACTCATAGAGTGTCCTCTTGGAGACTCCGTTGTAGGCAGCAATTTCATCAACTGTCACCTTTCGACAACCCTCTCTGATAAGAAAATCAGAAGTTTTTCTGAGTATTTTTTCTTTCATTTTCATAGTTTTCGAAAACCAAATAAACAAAAATAGTTTTTTGCATTCAGTGACCAAAATTCGTGCCACAGGCGCATTAGCGACATCTTGACTATCCGAATTTTTTGTATCTTTGTATATTATTCACCGATGCTATCGACTAGCACGAAAATATGTGTCGGTTAAAATATTCTGCGAAATAATAAAAACTAATTGATATTTCACATCTATGTACTCAGATTTTCAAAAACATTTGCAAAACGAGCTTCAGGCCATAGAAGAAGCCGGTCTGTATAAAAATGAACGCATCATCACCTCCCCGCAACAAGCTGCCATAAAAGTAAGCACCGGTCAGGAGGTACTTAACTTTTGCGCTAACAACTATCTCGGACTCTCCAACGATAAAGAGCTGATCAAAGCTGCTAAAAAGGCACTTGACACTCACGGATACGGAATGTCCTCTGTCCGTTTCATCTGCGGGACCGGAGACCTGCACAAAGCACTTGAAGCCAAAATTTCAGAGTTCTTCGGTACCGAAGATTCCATATTGTATGCTTCCTGCTTTGATGCCAACGGTGGTGCATTTGAACCGCTGCTTGACGAAAAGGATGCAATTATCTCAGATGCACTAAATCACGCCTCTATCATCGATGGAGTACGTCTCTGCAAGGCACAGCGCTATCGCTACGCCAATGCCGATATGGAAGAGCTTGAGAACTGCCTCAAAAAAGCCCAGGCACAGCGTCACCGTCTGATTGTGACCGATGGAGTATTCTCGATGGACGGAAATGTTGCCCCTCTCGACAAAATATATGAACTTGCCAACAAATATAACGCTATGATAATGGTGGACGAATCCCACTCTGCTGGCGTTGTAGGCAAGACCGGACGTGGCACCACAGCGGTGTTAGACCTGCATGGAAAAATAGAGATCATAACCGGTACTCTCGGAAAAGCATTCGGAGGAGCCATAGGTGGCTTTACAACCGGACGCCGGGAGATTATCGATATGCTGCGCCAACGTTCAAGACCCTATCTCTTCTCCAACTCAATTCCCCCTATGATTGCTGCTGCGGGTATCAGGATGTTTGAAATGATGACTGAGAACAATATCCTTCAGGACAAACTGCACGCCAACACCGACTACTTTGTAGCCAAGATGCAAGCTGCCGGGTTTGACATCAAACCTACCCAGTCAGCCATTTGTGCCGTGATGCTTTACGACGCCAAGCTCTCACAGGAAATGGCATCCAAGCTTCTTGATAAGGGTATTTATGTAACAGGATTCTACTATCCGGTAGTGCCCAAAGGAGAGGCGCGTATTAGAGTGCAGCTCTCGGCAGGACACGAAATTGTCCACCTTGACAAGTGCATAACCGCTTTCACCGAAATTGGGCGTGAGTTGGGTATTATCTCTTGAGGATCTTCTTGCGATACTGCGAGGCAGTAACACCCTCTGATTGGACCATACAGTGGTTCATTACCCTCACGCTGGAGAAGCCACTGCCACAGGCAACCTCCTCCATCAGCATTGTGCTGTTTTCCCTCTGACTGAGAATCTGTTTGGCGCGCTCCAGACGATATCGGTTGAGATAATCATAGAACCCCACTCCATGAGTTTTTAGCGCTTTTGTAACATAAGTCCTGTTTGAACCCACCTCGCGTGCGAGCAGGGTTCTCGAGAAGCTGCTGTCAAGATAGAGCTCTTTCTTCACGATAGCCTCTTCTATTCGGGAGAAGAGCTCTTCATATGATACACCTTGTCGTTTACGACTTATCATTACCTTGATGCGGCTATTGCCGTTTAGAAGTTCACGCAATCTGCCTTTTTCTGCCATTCTGCTCCCCATTTCTCATTGTTTTGCGATATTCCTTGCACCATTCGGCAGGAGTATAGCCCGTGTTTCTTCCAAAGGCCGTATTGAATGTAGTCATCGAATTGAAGCCCACCATTTTGCCCAATTGTGAAATGGTCAGATCAGGATTGTCTGCATAAAGACGGATAGCTTCCCTGACACGATAAAAGTGAACAAGTTGACAAAAATTTTTGTTGGTTTTGAGTCTGATGACCTTTGACAGGTATGTTTTATTAGTGTAGAGACGCGAAGCGACTTCGTGTATTCTGATGTCAGGATTGAGGAAAATCTTCTCTCTTTCAAAAAGGTCAAGTAATTTCTCCTTGAGATCTTCAAATTCACAGTTATCCGGACTTTCATCAGACAGCATGCGAGGCTTTTCCGGAAGCCTTTCACTCAGATCCGGATAGACCCTCTCCTCTGCTTTTTCACTCTTGCGATTTCTTCTCCAATAATCCGTCAGGTAAGCCAGGATGATAAAAAGCGGCACATAGGCCAGTAAAAGGATCAATACTGTCAGTTTCATGTTACTCTTTTTTAGTTCCAGCGACGAAACTATATAAAAGAGATACAACCCTGACAAATATAACCTAATGACGGCATCACACTTTTGGAGAGAGTGTGAAAATCGGATAAAATTCGTTTTTTATAAAACGGAACCTATTTCTTGATTTGTTCAAAACCCCTGCCGTAGACACCCATAACGCTACCCACAGAGATAAATGCCGTCTTATCAACCTCCTTGATGATACGAAGAATATAACTGGATTCGTTCTTACGGACGATAACTATGGCAACCTTACCCTCCTCCTTCGTGTACCAGCCTCGTGAATTAATGATGGTAACACCGCGCCCCGTTTCCTCTGTTATTCTGTCGGCAATAACATCATATTGCTTGGAAAATATGAGAATCTGCACCGACTGTTTGCTGCCCGAAAGGAACATATCCAAAGTGAAACTCAATACGGCTGACATTATAAAACCATATATGACGATGGCAAATTTATAGCCCCAGGTGGCCTCAGAAGGCAGAATAAGGGAAGAAGATATAATAATAACATCCAGCAACACGATAATCTTACCCGGAGAGACGCTCCTGTATTTGTTGATCATCAAAGCAACTATATCTGTGCCTCCAGTGCTGCCTCCCTGAGCGAATGTAAGCGCCATTCCCAATCCCGCAAGCGCACCTCCGAAAATACAACAAAGCATAGGACCGTTATTGACGGCAAATTCCTGAATGAATGATGCGGGGATGAGTGCGGGCACAACCTTGAAAAGTGCCGAAGTTACCACTATGGCAAAAACGGTTTTCGCCCCAAATCCGCGCCCAAGCACCTTGAGAGCTATCAATAGCAGTACTGTATTGATTATGAAGTAGGAGTAACTAACCTCAAAACCGGTCCAATATTGTATAAGAGCTGCAATACCGGTAACTCCTCCTCCCACCATATTATTTGGTAGAATAAAAATTGACCAGGCCAATACATAACACAATAGCCCTATTGCAATAATGAAATAAGACTTAATTTCAGATAAGATCTTTTTGCTTTTTGTATTCATTTTTTACTTTTTTAAACCACTCTTTATTTGTTCAAAACCCTTACCGTAGACACCCATAACGTTACCTACGGAGAGGAATGCATTCTTGTCAACCTCTTTAATGATACTGAGAATATATGATGATTAGTTCTTGCGGGCAACCACGATGGCAACCTTGCCCTCCTCCTTGGTGTACCAGCCACGTGAATTTAGGATGGTCACGCCCCGCCCCGCTTCCTGCGTTATTCGGTCGGCTATAACATCGTAATACTTGGAAAATATGAGAATCTGTACTGACTTCTTGTTGCCCGAAAGAACCATATCCAGTGTAAAACTCAATACGCCGGACATTATGAAACCGTATATTACGACAGCTAATTTAGAGCCCCAGGTACCGTCAGAGGGCACAATCATGGAAGAAGCAATGATAATAATATCCATCAACACAATAATTTTACCCGGGGAGATACTCCTATATTTATTTATTATCAAAGCAACTATATCTGTGCCTCCAGTGCTGCCTCCGTTAGCAAAAGTCATGGCCATTCCTACTCCATCAAGTGCACCCCCAATAATACAACACAGCATCGGGCCATTATTGATGGCAATTTCCTGAATAAATGATTCAGGGATTAAGCCCGGCACAACCTTGAAAAGCAGTGAAGATACTACTATGGCATATATCGTTTTCACTCCAAAACCACCTCCCAGAATCAAAAATCCTACTATAAGCAGAACTGCATTTATTATGAAATAGGAGTAACTGATCTCGAAACCGGTCCAATATTGTATGATAGCTGAAATACCGGTAACTCCTCCACCTACCAGACTGTTGGGAAGGATGAAAATGGACCAGCCCAGCACATAACATAGAAGGCCTAACGTAATTATTACATAGGACCTAATTTCCGATAAGATCTTTTTGCTTTTTGTGTTCATTGTTTTTCTTTTTGAAACCACCTTTTATCTGCTCAAACCCCCTGCCGTAAACACTTGTGGCCTGGGAAACTGTTATGAAGGCATTTTCATCTATCTCTTTTATCGCCCTCGTAATAGCCTGTAACTGACTTTTACGCGCAACCACAATCAGGAGCTTACCTTCCTGTTGAGAATACCACCCGATGGAATTAAGTGCAGTGACTCCCCTTTCGAAAGTAGTGTTGATCATATCGGCGATTTCAGCATATTTCGAAGAGAAGATCATAATTTGGACAGACTGTTTGTTGCCCGTAAGTATGGAATCCAGTATGTATGAAAACGAGACCATCTGGATATAACCATAGATGACATTCTCCAAAGTCTTGCCTGGCAAGAATATAACAGATCCGATAATGATTAGGTCGCATACGAGAAATACGCGTCCCGGCGAAGTCTCTCTGTGTTTTGAAATTATGATTGCAATGATGTCTGTACCCCCGCTGCTGCCGCCGCTCATAAATACAATGCTGATACCAACACCGCTGAGGGTGCCGCCAAGAACGGCATTTATCAATGAGTCTTCGATAGTGCTGACAAAACCGAGCATCGGCAGAAATTCAAGCATCAGCGTACCACATATTACGCAGAATATGGTTTTGAAACCGAAGCCCTTACCCATAATAATGGTACCTACTACCAGTAACAGCAGATTGACACCGAAATAGGTATAGGGTACGGGAACGCCGGTGGCATAGAAAATCACTGAAGCGAGGCCCGTAAGGCCTCCTCCTGCAATTTCTTTAGGTATCAGAAAATAAACCCAACTAAAGGTATAAAGCAACATACCCGCAAATAGCAGCAGGTATGAAACGAGCTCTTTAGCAACGGATTTCTTTAGCATATCAGACTACGACATTGATAATCTTAGAATGGACCACAATGATCTTCTTAGGGGTACCTCCCTGGAGATACCTCTCAGTCATAGGATCGGCAAGCACTGCTGCCTTAGCCTCTTCGGGAGAAATTGAAAGAGGAAGGGTGATCTTGAAGCGTAATTTGCCGTTGAAAGAAACAGGATACTCAAAGCTATCTTCGATAGTGTATTCCTCCACATATTCCGGATAAGATGCAGTTGAGATACTCTTTTTATGTCCGAGAGAGCTCCAAATCTCTTCAGCAATATGGGGTGCGAAGGGAGAAATTAGAATCACAAGCGGCTCCAGGATCTCCCTCTTGTCGCATTTAAGATCTGACAGTTCATTTACAGCAATCATAAATGCACTGACCGAAGTATTGAATGAGAATGACTCTATGTCACTCTGAACTTTCGCTATAAGTTTGTGAAGCACCTTGAGTTCGGCAGGAGTTGCTTTTGCATCGGATACTGCAAATGCACCGCGCTCATGGTAGAGTCTCCAGAATTTGCGAAGGAATCGGTGTACACCGTCGATGCCTCTCGTATCCCAAGGTTTGGATTGTTCGAGAGGACCGAGAAACATCTCATACATTCTGAGAGTATCCGCACCATATCTTTCACATATCATGTCGGGGTTGACTACATTGAACATCGATTTGCTCATCTTCTCAATTGCCCATCCGCAAATGTATTCGCCATCTTCAAGTATAAACTCCGCATCAGCATAATCGGGCATCCAGTTTTTGAATGCCTCGATATCCAGACGATCATTTTCTACGATATTGACATTCACGTGAATCTCCATGGTGTCGTATTGATCCTTGAGACCACAGGAAACGAAGGTATTGCTCCCTTGAATGCGATATACGAAATTGGAACGTCCCTGGATCATTCCCTGGTTGATGAGCTTTTTGAAAGGCTCCTCTTCGCATACATATCCGCGATCGAATAGGAATTTATTCCAAAATCTGGAGTATATGAGGTGACCCGTAGCATGTTCTGTGCCTCCGATATAGAGGTCCACATTGCGCCAGTATTCATTAGCCTCGCGGCTCACCAGTGCCTCGGAGTTGTGGGGATCCATATACCTCAGATAATATGCGCTACTGCCGGCAAATCCGGGCATTGTACTCGTCTCTATCGGGTAACCGTCAATCTCCCATCCCTGCGCCCTCGCCAGTGGTGGCTCACCACTCTCTGTAGGTAGGAATGCATCCACCTCGGGAAGTTCCAGAGGGAGTTCGGAGATATCCATCGGCACTGCTATGCCATCCTTGAAATAAATGGGGAAAGGTTCTCCCCAATATCTTTGGCGGGAGAAAATAGCATCCCTGAGGCGGTAGTTTATCTTACGCTGGCCGATACCCTGAGCTTCAACATAGTCGATAGCTGCGGGGATAGCCTCTTCAACGCTCATACCATTGAGGAATCCGGAGTTGCACATGATACCCTCTTTGGCATCGAAGCTCTCCTGTGAGATATCACAGCCTTCGATAAGCGGCACTATAGGCAGATTAAAATGCTTTGCAAAAAGGTAGTCTCTACTGTCGTGTGCAGGTACTGCCATTATAGCACCGGTACCATATCCGGCAAGCACATATTCCGAGATCCATACGGGAATCTTCTCCTCAGTAAGAGGGTTTACTGCATAGGATCCTGTGAAGACTCCTGTGACATTGTGTGTATCTGCCATCCTCTCGCGCTCTGTCTTCTTTGCAGCCATTGCCAGATAATCATCCACTGCTTCCCTCTGTTCTGCAGTAGTGAGCTTCTCCACCCATTCACTCTCGGGTGCAAGCACCATAAAGGTTACTCCGAAGATAGTATCTGCGCGAGTGGTGAAGATGGTCATATCGTACTCCAGGGAGCCGTTATAAACCTTAAAAACCATCTCTGCGCCCTGCGAACGACCGATCCAGTTGCGCTGCATCTCTTTGAGTGAGTCGGTCCATTCGAGTGTTTCCAGATTGTCCAGCAATCGCTCAGCGTAAGCAGAGACTCTCAGTTGCCACTGTTTCATCTTCTTCTGCTCCACCGGAAAGCCACCACGGACGGAGAATCCCTCTTTGACCTCATCGTTGGCCAGCACGGTACCGAGCATAGGGCACCAGTTGACCGCGGTCTCGCCCTGATAGGCAATGCGGTAGTTCATCAATACCTCGGCTTTTTGTTTTTCGGAGAATGAATTCCACTGCTCCGCAGTAAATTCCAGCTCTTCTGTGCAGGCTGCATTGATACCTTCGGTGCCGTTCTTGGTAAATCTCTTCACAAGCTCCGAGATCGGAACTGCCTTTTGACAAATATTGCAATAAAAGCTATTGAACATCTCGAGGAATGCCCACTGAGTCCATTTGTAATAGGCCGGATCGCAGGTCCTCACCTCACGAGACCAGTCATAAGAAAAACCTATGCGCTCCATCTGCTCGCGATAACGGGCGATGTTCTGCTCTGTGGTAACAGCAGGGTGCTGTCCTGTCTGGATGGCATATTGCTCTGCCGGAAGGCCGAATGCATCAAATCCCATCGGATGAAGTACATTGAAGCCTTTTAGACGTTTGTAGCGACTATAAATATCGCTGGCTATATATCCCAGCGGATGTCCAACATGAAGTCCCGCTCCCGAAGGATAGGGGAACATGTCCAGAACATAATACTTGGGTTTGGAAGGATCTGTCTTTACTTCAAATGTCTTGTGCTTAGCCCAATAGGCCTGCCATCTTTTCTCGATGTCAACAAAATTGTACTCCATTGCAAGTCTTTGTATAATCAGTATTCAAATTGACCTGCAAAAGTAATACTTTTCAACCTTTCCGCAAGATAAACAGCACCGGAAGAGTTATTTTTGTACGTACCTTGTTGCCTCCTATCCGGCCGGGTATCCATTTTGGTGAAACGGAGATCACTCTTACCGCTTCGTCATCCAGAAGGTCATCAACCCCGCGGACCACTCTTACATTAGTTACACTGCCATCTTTTTCGATGATGAATTCCACCTCCACAACCCCTTGGATGCCTTTGGAAATGGCTGCTTTTGGATACTTGAGATATTTATAAACCCAAGAGTCGAGAAAATGTTTTTCATCGGAATGGAAAAATTGCGGACGTTTGTCACACTCAGCAGCGGAATAGACCCCATCTTCAGATATAGCCGGTTCTTTAGGCTCTTTAAAAGAGGCATTGAAGGCCTTGAAGAGCACATCCTTGTTTGCCATTACCTCGAGGAAATGAAAGATGTAGATGCTCTCCTCCACAAGATTATTATATAAGATCAGTTTTGGTGTGTCGCGGATGGTGTGATACTCCCTGTGTTTACCTGTGGTGAAGAAAAAGACAGGTATCTTCGCTTCATAAAAGGGCAGGAAATCCGACGGAGTGATTGTAGCGTCAGCAACAGCAGGAGAAATACTTACGGGACGTTTACTTGCCTCCTCCTTTATGGGATTGAGCTCCGCCATAGAGACCTGAGAGAAAAGTTTGAAGGGATTCGCCGCGTTACCACGCCCGAGCATATCCAGATTGACCATTGCTTTGACATTGCCTATCCCTTGAAAAGCTCTGTTTACAAAGTACCAGGAACCGGCCATGGCGTGCTCTTTGGCACCGAAGCCGACAAAAATAATCGAACGGGGAAATTCAAACCGGTTTTCCGATACCATTCTGGAGAGTTCGATAAGCATCGCAACTCCGGACGCATTATCGTCTGCACCGGCAAATATTTGCATGACGGGATTGCCGTCAACTATGAGAGTATGCGTACCCAAATGGTCAAAATGAGCTCCTACCACGATATACTCATCTCTGAGAAGAGAATCGCACCCCTCAATAATTCCGACAATATTCCGGGAATGAATGCTGTCGTTGCCACTCATTATCGTAAAATCCTGCCCGTTGCGATCGGTCAGCATGATTACGCCATTGGCCTCAAGAGCATCGTAGAGATACTCTGCGGCCATTTTCTCTCCTTTAGTGCCGGTTTTTCTGCCTTGCAGTGCGTCAGATGACAAATACTGGATATGGTTCTTGAGATTGCGCCTCAACAGGTCGTGTGTCTCTCCCGATACCTGAAATGAAATTGCAATAAAAAAAGCGAAAGTGAGCAATCGTTTCATAATACTCTTGTTAACGAACCCACTTTCGCAAATAATATGCCCTCCGAAAATCACTTTTTATAGAAGGGCGTCTTAACCACTACAGCTTTGAGAAGCTTGCCACGTATATTGATGTAAATCTCAGTATCCACTTTATTGAAGGGAAGATTGACATAACCCAAACCGATGGCTTTCTTTACGGAAGGGCCCATTGTACCTGAAGTTACCACACCGATCTGAGTACCCTCTGCATTGCAGATGGGTGCTCCATGACGTGCTATACCTCTGTCAATGAGTTCAAATCCAACAAGTCTACTCTTTAGACCTTCAGTCTTCTGAGCCAGCAGATACTCTTTGTCCACAAAGTCGCCTTTGACGTCGTTGAACTTGGTAATCCAGCCAAGACCGGCCTCAAGAGGGGATGTGGTGTCATCAATGTCATTTCCGTAAAGGCAAAATCCCATTTCAAGACGGAGTGTATCGCGTGCTCCCAGACCTATGGGCTTGATACCGAACTCTTCTCCTGCAGCAAAAATAGCATCCCAGAGCTTAACTCCATCCTCATTTGCTACGTAGACCTCGCAGCCGCCTGAACCGGTATAACCGGTGATGGAGAGAATGGCATTTGGAATTCCGGCTACCGTGAGTTTCTTGAAGGTGTAATACTCCATGGACATTATATCCTGGTCGCAAATTTTCTGCATCACCTCCATTGCCTTGGGACCTTGTATGGCCAACTGGCAAATCTCGTCGGAAGCATTGTAGAGCTCTTTACCGGGAGTAATTGAAAATTTCTCCGCAAATCCGCAAAGATGTGCCCAATCTTTCTCAATATTGGAGGCATTTACTACCAAAAGATAGGTCTCCTTGTTCACGCAGTAAATGATTACATCATCTACGATACCTCCTTTACCGTTGGGGAAACAGGAATACTGCGCCTTGCCGGGGAAAAGGGTTGAAACATCATTGGAAGTCACATACTGGAGAAAAGGTACTGCATTGGGTCCTTTCACCCAGATGTCACCCATGTGAGAAACATCAAATACACCTACACCTTCCCTTACGGTGTTATGCTCTTCATTGATGCCGACATACTGTATCGGCATATTGAAGCCGGCAAAGGGAACCATCTTTGCGCCGAGTGCGATGTGCTTCTCTGTAAATACTGTATTTTTCATTCTTATTCTTTATTGTGTTATAGTGATATTGTCAGATTTATTTCCGCTATTCATGCAGGGCCATGGATGTCTGGTATATCCACATATCGTAAGGCTCGTCTCCCCTCTCCAACATGGTATACCAATGTTTATAGGCTTCGCGGAACGTCTCTGAGCCCCGGATAGCTATCACGTCATATCCATTCTTGAAACGCAACTCTGTTACATCATATCCTTTTGCTTCTAGTTTGGCTTTTAGACGCTGTGCATTTGCGGGAACCTTATAACAGCCCATTATTACATAGTAGTTTGAGTAAACCGGATGAGCTGCCGCCTCGGCTGCGAGACGCGCCTGCTCTTCTGCCCTGGCTATGGAGTCCCTTCTGGCAGCCTCAGCTGCCTCTTGTTCGATCCTGGCAGCCTCAATCTCTTTGGATGTGGGCTTGCCCAATATGGAACGGAAAAAGTCGCATCCGCTGAAAAGCAGTGATGCGGCAAGTAGAATGGTTACAATTCTAATCGGTTTCATGGCTAGTGAAATTATGTTGGTTAAGTATCTCTAAGTGTGTAAGTATGTTGGAGATATCATACAAAAATAATCATTTATAGATGAAACGCAAAAATATTCCTATCTTTACCACATTAAAGAAGATCATTGTTTTATGAGCAAATTCAGACAACGATTTAAAGAGATCGTCAATATATCGCGGGATGTGGATTGGGCTATTGCTTCTGAGAGCATTCGCAAGAATATCTATTTCAGAGGGCCGAATGTATGGATTTTGGCCGCAGCCGTCATCATAGCCGCCATAGGACTCAACATCAACTCCATACCCATGATCATAGGTGCGATGCTTATCTCACCTCTGATGGGTCCTATTATGGGTTTTGGACTTGGATTAGGTGTAAACGATACCGCACTCCTTAAAGAGTCGCTGAAACATCTGGGTATTATGGTGCTAGTCAGCATCATTGCCTCCACGCTCTATTTCCTTGTTACCCCACTGGAACTGGACAACCCGACAGAGCTTATGGCCAGGACCAGACCCACTATCTATGATGTCCTGGTTGCACTTTTCGGTGGATTTGCCGGCATCCTGGAGACCTGTCGCAAGGAAAAAGGCCTTGTGATAGCGGGAGTAGCCATCGCTACAACACTCTTGCCTCCTCTCTGCGCTATAGGTTACGGCATTGTCACATTAAATCATGTCTACATTATAGGACCCTTATACCTCTTCTTCATAAATATAGCATTCATCGCTCTGGCTACCTTCATAATGGTTAAATACCTTAAATTTCCGCTTGTCAAGGTTTCGGACAGCACTAAACAGAAAAAGGTATCCGGTACTATAGTAGCATTTACATTAATATTGATTATCCCCAGCATTATCTCCGCTTTAATGATAATTCAGGAGAATCAATTCCGCCAGAATGTGCGCAAATTCGTTGCCGAAAATAAGAGCTTCAACAAGAGTTATATCTACGACCACGAGGTTAAACATGATAAAATGAGCAGCACGCTGAGCAGCTATATGGCTGGAGAACCTCTTGAATCATCCGACAAGGAACTGCTCTACCGCTCCGCTGAAAGCTGCGGCATAGGACGTGATCAGCTTACCATCATTGAAAATCCCTTCACACGTGACGAGCTCTCAGAATCCGATATGCTTAAGACTTTCTTCGAAAGGAGCGACAGGGAAATTAAACAGCGTGAAGATTTACTGGTACAGCTACAGGAAGAACTGAAGACACTACGTGGCAAAGATCTGCCGGTAGCACAAATTGCGAAAGAAATACTCACCCAATATCCGGATCTGACGGGATTCAGTATGTCCAGGGGTAGCGAAGTAACGCTCAGTGACCTCAAGGAGACGGAACGCATCTTTGTGATGGTAAAATGGAAGAAGCCTGTGAGCAACGAGGTTATCACCAAACTCCAGAAATGGCTCTGTGTACGTCTGGAGACGGAAAATATTATAGTTATACAAGATAGGAAGTGAAAGCAGTACGATTTACAATTTTTACAGCAATAATACTGGCACTGCTCTCACTGGTTAGTCCTCCTCGGGAAACGGTATCTCAGACAGACGGAGTTTCTCCCGTTTCAGTAGCGCCACCCGCGGATGACACTGTAAGAATTCTTTTCATCGGAGATGTTATGGCGCATATGCTCCAGTTGGAGACTGCACTCATTAGCGGCGGTAATGCATCCAATCCCAATGATTACGATTTTTCCTCCTACTTCCAACACATAAAACCACTTTTTGACTCAGCTGACTTTGTGGTGGCCAATATGGAGTATCCTACGGGAGTCACACCTTTCTCTGGTTACCCAATATTTTCAGCCCCCTCATCCCTCGATATCGAGGCGCGAAACAGCGGCATCGATCTGTTTCTCAAAGCCAACAACCACCTGGTTGATAAGGGCAAAGAGGGAATGGACAGCACTAGAACTATTCTCCTGAGAGAGGGAATCGCCTATACAGGCTTCTATCACGGAGTGGAGGAGGAGTATCGCTGCAATCCCTTTATGGATTCCATCGGAGGCATCAGTGTTGCTATCATCAACTTTACCTATGGCCTCAACGGCTTCAAGGTACCTGAGCCCTATATCGTCAATATGATGGATACCACACAGATCAGAGGACTGGTAGAAAGGGCGATCGAGAGAGGTGCGGAATTTATCATAGCTACTCCTCACTGGGGTGAAGAGTACCAGCTTACAGAATCGGCTACGCAGCGCAGATGGAGAGACAGTCTTTACCGTTATGGAGTAAATGCAATTGTCGGCACCCACCCACATGTAGTGCAAAAATGTGAATATGACACGCTTCACGCAACCGCCTACTCTCTTGGCAACTTTGTTTCCAATATGAGTATCGCCTACGGGCAGATAGGTATGGTTTACGAACTGCGACTCAAAAGGAGACCTGATTCGACCATTGCAATTCTTCCTCCGAAGGTGGATTACTGGTGGTGCGCAAGGACCAACAAACTGGAGCGCAATTATACGGTAGTCCCCATTATGGAGTACCTCGATAAAAAAGAGGAATTTAAGGAGGGGCAGTATGGAAAAATGGTTCGCGAATGGAATGCGATTGTTAAAGAATTCGGAATAGACACCACAGGAAAAAGAATAAAATACATATATGATTGAAAAAACAATTTTACTAAAAGATGTCAATCCTATAGATTTTTACGGGGTCAACAATAGAAATTTCGACCTTCTAACATCCTTCTTTCCAAAAGTTAAAGTTGTAGCCAGAGGCGCGGAAGTTCATGTCACAGGACCAGCAGAAGAGATCCGTCTCTTTGAGGAGAAACTGGACAAAGTGATGAAGATATGCCGCATAAAAGGTGCGCTTAGCGAATATGATATGGAACAGGTCTGTTTGGAGAGGGTAATTTCTGCAGAAGCAGGAAAGGTCGAAATGAATGACCACAAGGATTACATCATTGTCTATAGTAACGACGGTCGTGCCATCAAAGCACGAACCAAAAATCAGAAACGCCTGGTCAAGGAATATTACAACAATGACCTGCTGTTTGCCTTAGGGCCCGCCGGTACAGGCAAAACCTACACAGCCATTGCCTTGGCTGTCCGTGCACTCAAAAACCGTGAAGTGAAACGTCTGGTACTTACCCGTCCCGCCGTGGAGGCGGGTGAAAGGCTGGGGTTTCTGCCTGGAGACCTGAAAGAAAAGCTTGACCCCTACCTACAACCTCTGTACGATGCACTTGGAGATATGATTCCTGCTAAACGACTCCACTCACTTATGGAAGATGGCACAATCCAGATTGCACCGCTGGCATATATGAGAGGACGTACGCTCGACAGATCTTTCGTTATCCTAGATGAAGCTCAGAATACTTCCCTTGGCCAGCTAAAAATGTTTCTGACGCGTATGGGATGCGACGCCAAATTTATTGTGACCGGAGACCCCACCCAGATTGACCTTCCCGACAAACGCAGCAGCGGCCTTGTGCGCGGTATCGAAATTGTCAAAAATATCCGTGGAATCAGCATCATCGAATTTGATCGCGACGACATAGTCCGCCATCCCCTTGTTACCAAAATAGTCGACGCTTTCGAGGAACACGAATCACGCGAAGAGGGCGAATTACGCGAAAAGCGCGACAAGATTGAGTAAACTGCAGTACTACAGGTCAAACATTGTTTTGAAGGTGTAGCCTTTGGATCGCAGGGTATCTATGATCTCGCCCAGATATGTATAGGGACGATCTTCATCCGTTCGGTCGGGATAATTCATCGCATGAATCAGCAATATTACACCATTCATAGTGTTTTCAGACTCATATTGCCATATTACTTCCAAAATTTCTTCCGTCGAAATATAATTAGGCGCACCCGGTGAGGTCCAATCCATACCTGTCTTGAATCCGGGTGTGGGATTGATCAATTTGTAGCCCAGGTCACGCATTACATCGGCTGTCTCCTGATTGTAAGTCTCGTAGGGAGGAATTAGCCAGTCGTAATGCTCCTTTTCCAGACCATATTTCTCCAAAGAGGACTCCATAAGTGCAAAATCGGCTTTTATGGAGTCGGCACTCACAAGTGTACGACCCTCCTCGCAAAGCAGCAGATGGTTAAAGGAATGGGAGGAAAGATAGTGGCCTTCATCGATGATTCTCCTTACAGCCTCCTGATATTTCTCCACTTCCAAACAGACACCTGTCGGGAAAAAGGAGCCATTGACCTCCTTTTCTTTCAATGTATTGAGCACCGGCATAACTCCGTCAAAATTCTCAAAGTATCCGTTGTCATCGAGGCTATAATGAGCGGTGAAGACAAGCCAGACACATTTTTCATCGGGATTTATCCTGGTTGCAACCCCAAATTCATCATATTCGAAAACATTCTCTTTCGAAGCATTTCCAGTACAAGAAAAGAGCATAAGGGCGCAAAGCGCCGGAATAATTGTTCTGATTATTTTCATATTTAATCCTTTTTCAAAATCAAACAATCACACCTGCGAGTTTACCGGTGTGCGAACCCTCTTTTATTGTCCAGACACCATTCACAAATATATGTTCGATACCCACAGGGAACTGGTGAGGATTGTCATAGGTACTTTTTTCTTCTATGGTATCGGGGTTGAAGACCACTACATCCGCCCAATAGCCCGGAATCAGCAATCCGCGCTCCTTGAGCCTGAGACGCGAAGCAGGCAGAGCGCTGCATTTGTGGACTGCGGTGGCCAGATCGAGGATCTTATCTTCGCGTACATATTTCTGAAAGAAACGGGGGAATGTGCCGTAAGAGCGAGGGTGAGGCATTTTTTCACCCAAAGGACCCTCGGGAGAATAGACGCTACCGTCGGAGGCGGGCATGGAGAGCGGATGACGGTACTCCATCTGGATATTCTCCTCTTTCATCGCAAATCCTGCCATCTGAACATTGAGCTTCTCGGAGATGAGCAGGTGCCGGATCATCGGCCAGACATCCATACCTGAAATTTGACAGCATTCAGCTACATTTTTACCTGAATATTGTGAGTTACCCTCGGCGCGACAGGTGGCTATAAGCACATTCTGAGGGCCTCCGAGACGTTTGATACGGCTCTCTGCATATTTGCCGATCTCAACGGCTTTTGCTTCATCAACCAGACGAGCGAGCACCTCCTCCGAAGAGCCTTGCCTGTCGTTGATCGGAATAAACGAGGAGAGTCCGGTAGAGAATGCGATATATGGATAGCGGTCAAAGGCAATATCAATGCCCTCTGCCTTCGCCTGGTCTATCATTGCGAGGAGTGCGGGCATTTTGTGCCAGTTGGCTGCATTCTGAGCCTTGAGATGAGATACCTGCAATCGGGCACCCGACTCTCTTGCGATTCGGATTGCATCCCTTAGGGATTCCTCCACAAAATCATCTTCGTTGCGCATATGGATGGCATAAAGACCGTCGTGTTTAGCCACTACCTTACAAAGTTCTATCAACTCTTCGTCCGAAGCATAAGAACTGGGAGCATATTCGAGACCGAGCGAGATACCCATCGCCCCCATTTCCATCTCCCTATCCAGGATTGAGCACATTTTTGCCAGAGTCTCCGGAGTAGCAGGAACATTGTTGTCACCGATAACGGCGGAACGGAGCTGCCCCTGACCCACAAGACTGCCGTAATTGATTCCTATGCCCTGTTTGCGGTATGCATCATAAAAACCGTCGATATCCTGCCAGAAGGGATATCCGTGCCTGAGAGTATCTTTATTTGCTTCGTAGTGGGCATCGGAATAAGGAAAAGGTGAGTCGCCGCAATTGCCTCCGATATCGGTGGTAATACCCTGAAATATACGGCTGTCGCCCTTTGGAGCAAGAAAGAGATTTGTGTCGGTATGAGTGTGAATGTCAATCCATCCCGGAGAGATAGCAAGCCCTTTGGCATCAAGGATAAAGTCGGCATTATCACCCAAAGTTCCAATGGCTGCGGTACGGCCGTCACGTATACCGATATCACCCCTTATCGGAGCTTTGCCGTCACCCGTGTAAATGACTCCGTTTTTTATAATTGTCTCAAAGGGATGTTTAATGCCAATTTTACGACCTCCGTAAAAGCCGACACCAAGCGCAGCGGCCCCTATGAGTGTAGTTCTAATGAAATCTCGTCTTTCCATATTATGTGTGTTGTTGAATATCTGGTTTGAATAGATGCGTTTTTAAGCGAATATAATCATTTATTCTGTATATTTTTGGGATTCATTTGAATAAATGGGAAATCCTTCCGTGTGCCACACCTTCATCGAATCCTGCTCACCATAAACGAGATAAACTTCGATATCCTTTCGCTGTGAAGCGAGCTCTATAGCCATTTCCTCTCCTATAACCATCATCCAGGTGGCATAGGCATCGGCAGTGGCTCCATCAAATGCAATAACAGTAGCGCTGAGCAAATTGTGAGTCACCGGATAACCGGTAGCAGGATCTATAGTGTGGGCCCGTTTTTCTCCATTTTCAATATAAAACTTGCGGTAATTGCCACTGGTAACCAAAGCCCCATCTGAGATGGGAATGATCTCCTGCAGATGTGCTCCCTCATCAAAATTGCCGTCCAGAGGCTTATCCAGGCCAATTTTCCATTTGTCACCGCGTGCGCTGAGTCCCTTGCAAACGATCTCTCTACCCACCTCCACCAGATAATCGGCGCACCCGAAATCGTCAAGAGCCCGAGCTATAACATCGCAAGTGTAGCCCTGCGCAATGGCGTTGAAATTGAGCTTCACCCCGGGTATCTCCTTTACCACTCTGGCTGAGTCGCCGCTACCTTCAATGGAAATCAGGTCCATTCCCACAAGGAGCAGAGTGCTATCTATAATATCTTGAGTGACTGTCTCACGATTGCCGAAACCGAAGCCCCAAAGATCAAACAAAGGTGCTGCGGAAGGGTCGAATGCCCCCGAACTCTCCAGCCATATCTCTTTCGAGCGATTAAATGCCTCGATAAAGAGGGAGTCAGGAATTATCTCTTCTCCCGCATTGAAACGGGAAAGGAGCGAACCCTTGTTGTATCCGGAGAGGGAGTTGTCAATGGCGGCAAGAAGATTGTTGACCCTCTGCTCCACTTCTGCACTTTTTACATCTACCGGACGGGAGTAAATTATGTGGAATGTGCCTCCCTGGGCATAGCCCTCTATACGCTCATATCTGCCATTGCCGGTCGAACATCCTGCAATTAGAAGAATTGCAATCAGGTATAACATAAATAGGCTTTTGTGGTTCATTGGCAGATGGCACGATTTTGGCGAAATGACAAAGCAATTGGTGCAAATTTACTATAAAAAATCAAAAATTGCTATTACGCCAAAAAATACTCATATTTGTGGGTTGGAAATAACATACAATGGAAAATAGATACAGAATTCTTTGGATTTTGGCACTTGCGTCTCTCTTCCTGGGCCTGGGAGCTTCCTGTGAAAGGGAAGAAAAGGAAGAGGAGGAGAAGTTGTATATGAGTGGCTTTGTGGATTACGACATACCCACTTTCGTGGGTATCGGTGAGACCATCACACTCACAGCTTCAGGCATTACCGAGCCTTCCGAGGTGGAATACAAATGGTATTTCGGGGCCTCATACAACGATACTCTCTCCTCACAGACGGTAACGGTAACATTTCCTGACAGTCTGGGTACTTTTGCCATTATCGGCATAGCTGTAGCTCCCGACTATTACAACTCTTCGGCTACTCAGAATGTCACCACAGTAGATATCAGACGTGAAAAATCCCTTAAGGGTCTTAAGTATAGCGACAAAGTCTTTACCGACGCACGTGACGGTATTAAATACGAATATGTAACTATAGGTAACCTGGACTGGTTTGTGCGCAACCTGGCATACTACAAAAAAGGTTCGGCCTTCCAGCACTCGCCCATCACTCACACCCTCTTCGGACGTTATTATTCATGGGAAGAGGCTACCGGTGGCCGGAGCGCATCCGGACTAGGCTGCGGACCACAGGGTATCTGTCCCAAAGGCTGGTCTGTCCCCACCAATGAGGACTGGGTTGATTTGGCTACCGCAATTGCCGGCAAACAGATGACCTTTGTGGACAACTGGGCAGGACTAGGTGACAAACTCTCGGTGGATGCCTGGTTTAACGATGAAAGGATCTGGCCCTATTCTCCCGACAATATCCACTCCAATACTGTCGGTTGGAATGCCCTCGCTACGGGCAACACTCAATACGACCATTCCCTTTTCAGAGGTTTCAATGAATATGGATTCTGGTGGAGTTCCACTCAGAAAAATGAGACTCAGGCCTACTACCGCTATATTCATAGCGAAAACGACTTTTGTCCGATGAATTTCACCTCCAAAGAACATTTTGGTGCCTCTGTAAGGTGCGTAAGATTGGCGAAGTAGTTTTGAGTGTGTAGTGTGTGGTCCGTAGTTGACGAAATAGTTATAAGTGTGTAGTGTGTGGTCCGTAGTTGACGAAATAGGAGTGTCGAGAGTTCGAAAGCGAGCAAATCTGCAACAATAGTGTAAATCAATAAAGCTATGAGACGGAAAATTTTTACTTACGCGATTATCACTTTTTTCAGCATTATGGCATTGGGGTGCGAAAAAGTTTCCTCAGACGGCAAAGTCGAACTCTATTTGCTGGACTCCTATAAAACAGTTAGGGAGCATTCATGCCAAATTGATGAAACCACGGTTAAGACAAAGGCCAATCCACTGATAAGCTACGATGATTTCATCTCTTACGATCCGCTTACTCACGAATTTCTACTTTCTGACAGGACAGTAAAGGTAATTAATAATACAGAACAATCGGTTCATGGAATTGCATTTGCCATAAAAGCAAATGGGGAAATTATTTATACCGGATATTTTTGGCCCAGTTACTCTTCGGCAACTTGTGATTGGGTGTATATAGACCCCATAATGACAAGCTTTGACAATAAAATGGAAGTTTGCCTAGGATATCCAGGACCTATGCCCGGACAAGAAATTCCGGATAAAAGGAACGACAGCAGGATTATCAAGATATTTAAGAGGGATCATAAATTGGTAGAATAATAACAGCGTCTAAAGTTGAAATCGTATAACCTCGCTAAAGGTTGGTTTTGGAATGATTTCAAAATGCAGGAAGGGAAAAAGAATTAAAAATCCTGACGAAAAAGGAATAAAGCCCTTACACGTAAATGTGTGGGGGCTTTTTGGTTTTCCATTACTAGTTGCTTAAAAGAATTGTTGCTCAGTTTTGTTGAAACAATTTTAAAATTACAGGAGAAATATTTTAAATTTGCAGGACTTAAATTTTAAAATTGCAGGAAATCTGTCTAAATCAATACAACATTTAATCTTTTTCCACCTCTTCGTGTCTGCTTTTACGAGAGCAACAATCTTACTCCCTCCCGGTTTTAACAACAAACGACCTTAAAAGAGGAAGTGTTATACGCATCCGGAGTTCAAATTTGTTTTTACATATTTCTAAAGTACGACTTTAGATTTGCATGGATTTTGAATCCAAAACGACACTTTTCAATAGAAATTTGGGACTAAAATATACACTTTTCAAATTGTAGCGGGAGATTGCAAAATACAACTTTTTATTTGTATGAATTTTGGGTATGGAATAAATTTTAAAAATCACTGCATACTATAGGGAGGAGAGCCCGCAATTATCTGAGAATAAACCTTTTGAAAAGTGATGATATGCCAATGATATGATTAATTAGCAATGTTTTTGTGATAAAGATCGGATTATCAATGAAATAAAGGCAAAAATGACATTCGTATAATTTCTGCAAACCTGAAGCGTTTTTACCGAAGTTGTACGTTACGACCCTGCCTTAACAGTGAGCTCCTCGTCATAAACAAAGGAAGAAAACGCTCTTATTCCGAAAAATTTGTCAAATCTTCGCCGTTATTCTGAAATACTTGTAGGAAAAGCCTTCTTATTATGCAAATTTGCAGTAAAGCCCATCTTCAAAATAAATCGCCATTCCATAGGCTTTTCAAAAATCACAAAGTTCCAAAAAATCAAAATTTTCTGATTTTTTGGAATATTTCGGTCAAAATTGGGATATTTGGTCGTGCAGGATAGTTGTGAAATCAGATACAGAACACAGCGTAAAGCGGTACGGATTTAATTTGGTTCTCAAAACCAAAGTTCTTTTTAGATATTTTTATGGCATAATCACAGTTATATTTCTGCATAAATATTCCCAAACTCTTGGCACGATTTCGCCTACCTTTCTTCACCTCCACAGGAACCACCTTGCCATCAAGTTGTAACACAAAATCCACCTCGGCTTTCCCGTCACTTTGCCAATAGTACAAGCGGTAGTTTTTACTCCTAAAGCATTGTGCCACATAATTTTCAGTCATTGCTCCCATAAATGTATTTTCAATTTCTATAGGCGATAAAATAAGTTGTAAAGGGATTTCAGAACGCAAAATCAGCAGTCCAATATCTCCCATATACAATTTAAAATTGATCAAATCCTCATAAGCTGTAAGCGGCAAATAACCGTGTTCCAACTTCTGACATTTCAACACGATATTTGCCAAATTCAACCATTCTATGGCTTCACCAAAAATCGTTGCCGTACCGCCGCGTTGCACGACTTTGTATTGAAACTTCGTATTCTCTTTAGCAAGTTGAGCCGGGATTGAATTATAGCAAGCGCGTATCTTCACTGCGGTTGCCGGATCGGCATATTTCGACATATCGGCGATATATTGATTGAGAATATCATTTTGAACCAGTTGCACATTATTAAAACTATCGGTTTCAATAAATCTCTTTACGGCGGCAGGCATTCCTCCAACGATAAAATACTTTTTGAACAATTCTATGGCAACCTCATGCTCAGGCAAGGCATCATTGCTATTAAAACAGACCTTGATGTTTTCTGCCAATTTATCATATCCTAATGCCCACAAAAATTCCTCAAAATCCAATGGGTACATAGTCATTTCATCCACTTTTCCAACGGGAAAGGAAAACTTTTCCCGATTTACCGCAACCCCTAGTAGAGAACCTGCTGAAACAACATAATATTCAGGTGTTTGCTCACAAAAATATTTCAAAGCCGTTAATGCCCGCTCATTAGCCTGTATCTCGTCAAAGAAGATCAAGGTGCTTTCGGGAATGATTTCAACGCGTTTTATTGATTCAATAAACCGGATGATTTTTTGCGGTGACAACTCCTGATCAATATAGTTGGAAATAGCACCTTCAATCTCCAAATTCAGATAGACTACCTGTTCAAAATTCATTTCACCAAACTTCTTTAAGATGTAGGTCTTGCCCACCTGCCTCGCCCCACTCACTATAAGCGGTTTCCTCTCCTTGCTGTTTTTCCAAGCAACCAGCATTTCCGTTATTTTACGTTTCATATCAAATTGGGTTATTTTGAACCAAAATTAATCATTAAGTTCCAAAAAATCAAAATTTTCTGATTTTTTGGAACTTTACAGTCAAAAAAGTGGCTTTAGGTCGTAAGGTGTAATGCACAAATTTGGACTATTTCCATTTGTTCATATTTACTTTTACGAGAGCAGGGCACCTTGTAATAGTGTGTAATAATATTTTCCGATTATCTGCCAAATAACTAAAAGGAAAGTATCCTTTATCAAAAGTTACGATTTTTAAAAGTTTTGATAAAATAAGGCATAATTAGATGACTATCAAGCAGAGATGAGAACCCTACCTATTCAATGAAATTCAATTTTAGAATACCCCTTTAGTTCGTCATCTATAGGTTTGCTGGTCATTATGTCAACCGTTTTCTGTTAGTGCTTCTATATAACAATTGTAGACTTCGTTACCAAAACAGGCGACGATGATTTTCTCGAAATCGGGGTTTTCTTTCAAGAAATTCAACATTTCTTGTATGGCGATTTGGGAGGCGGGCTTGATTGGATAACCGTAAGCTCCCGTACTTATTGAGGGAAATGCGATTGACTTGATGTTGTTCTCAAGAGCCAATTTAAAGCAGGATTTATAACAGCTTCTCAATTTTTCAGCTTCATTGTTATTTCCTCCGCGCCAAATCGGGCCGACAGTATGAATCACATGCTTTGCGGGCAATTTATAGCCTTTTGTGATTTTGGCCTGGCCGGTCTCACAGCCATTCAGGGTCCTGCACTCGGCAAGCAATTCAGGGCCCGCCACCCTATGAATCGCTCCGTCCACTCCCCCACCACCTAATAAAGAATTATTGGCAGCATTTACAATGGCATCAACTTTTAATGTAGTGATGTCAGCTTTGATTATTTCTATCTTGGTTTTCATTTCTCATCCTTTGGTGAAGCATTTAACACCAACAAAGCGTCGTCTTGCCATCTAAGCGGCACTGAAAGTTCTCCGCGGACGGTAATTTTTTCACCTGGCGAAGGGGTTGAATCATGACCAATCACCATCAATTCTTTAGTACCATCGGTCAAAATAAAACCGGTGAGTCCAAACATAGAAATACTTTTATTGACTGTACCTCTTACCAGCACAGTCTCATTCTCATATTTGTGCGTATTCTCGTAAAGTTCGGATATTTTAACAGGGGATATGTTACCGCAACCGGCGTCGAACACTAACATTGCAATTGCAACAACTAAAATGGATGTTTTTTTATTCATAACATCCAAAAAATATAAAATAATGAAATCTACTCAATTGAGCACTAACTTCATTATTTGAAAATCAGAATACAAAGATAAGGAAATTTCATGGATATAAGC
>JAAZEZ010000045.1 GCA_012511975.1 Bacteroidales bacterium
ATCGCTGTGTTTTGAAATTGTAGTCCCATAATTAATATCGGAAGAAAAAACTCCTTTCTTAATTTACAGACTATCTAATTCTACAGTTTTTTTACCTCGTTATCTATCTCAAAATTTCAATGAACGTGCGTTTCTCGCCGAAACGGGTAGCAAAGGTAAACACTTTTTTTCAATCTCCAAATTATTTCGTAGTTTTGTTGAGTTTTTGTGAGAATAACTTAATAATAAAAATGCGTGTCCGATAAAAATCCGGACGGATTATTATAAAATAAAATGGCTATGAAATTAAGTGATTTATACATTGGGCAAGAAGAAAGAATGTCTGCTCAGTTTTCTATGGAAAAGGTAAAGGCTTTTGCCAACATTACAGGAGATTTTAATCCGATACATCTTGATCCTGTCTATGCCGCTCAGACTATATTTAAGGAAAATATTGTACATGGTTTTTTAGTGGCTTCTCTTTTCAGCACCATCTTAGGCACCAAGATGCCGGGAGAGGGATCTATTTATGTAAAGCAAAATATGAAATTTGTAAAACCTGTTTATATCGATGACACAGTAACGGCTGTGGTTTCGATCACTGATATTAATTTTGAAAAGCAACTTGTAACGCTCAATACTACATGTCATAATCAAGATGGTGTCGTTGTCATTGAAGGCGATGCTTTGGTTAAAAAACTGGATGAATAAATATATAAAAACATAACTTATGGAAAACAAGGAAAACAAGCCACAAGGGCTGCCCGAAAACGCCTATCGGAAACTTAAAAAGGGGGAAGAATACAAGCCATTGTTGTCTCCAGACAAGAATTATCCCGAGATTACAGTTTGGTCCGTGAGCATAGGAGTGGTGATGACCATCATCTTCTCAGCCGCAGCTGCATATCTCGGTCTAAAGGTGGGCCAGGTCTTTGAGGCTGCCATCCCGATTGCCATTCTGGCTGTCGGTCTTTCAAGCGTACTTAAGAAAAATCAGGCCCTTGGCCAGAATGTGATAATCCAATCTATCGGATCCTGTTCCGGAGTGATTGTAGCCGGATCCATATTCACCCTGCCCGCTATCTACATACTCGGTTTGGATGTCAATTTCACCCAGATGTTCCTCAGCTCCCTACTCGGAGGTGTGTTGGGTATCCTTTTCCTTATTCCTTTCAGGAAATATTTTGTAAAGGAACAACATGGAGTCTATCCCTTCCCTGAAGCTACAGCTACTACTCAGGTACTGGTCAGCGGAGAGAGTGGAGGTAAGAGTCTCAAGGCTTTGCTTATAGCTGGTCTGATTGGTGGACTTTACGACTTCATAGTGGCTACCTTCGGAGCATGGGCAGAAACCATCACAACAACCGTTACCCGCTGGGGTGCGGCTATCGCTGACAAGACTAAAATAGTACTCAAACTCAATACCGGTGCTGCGGTGCTCGGTCTGGGTTATATCGTAGGCCTCAAATATGCCTTTATCATCTGCTGCGGTTCTCTGCTCGTTTGGCTGATAATCAACCCCATCCTGGCCGCCAGCTTCTCCGGAGTGAATATTTTCGGCATGAGTTTCTCCGCAGCACTCGGACAGATGTCCGCTGATGAGATCTTCAGGACCTACTCCCGCCTGATTGGCATCGGAGGTATCGCCACTGCCGGTATCATAGGTATCATAAAATCCTCAAAGGTTATCGGCTCAGCAGTCAGGCTCGCTGTGGGCGAGTTTAGCAAGAAGGGTGGCGGAGAAAAGGTACAAGTTAAGCGCACCGACCAGGATATATCTATGAGAACTGTAGTTATGGGTATAGCTGTAGCGCTACTCGGAGTATTCGCATTCTTTGCTTTCGGTGGAGTAGTGGAGACTATCTGGCAGGCACTCGTTGGGATGGTGGTGGTAGCGGTCATCGCCTTCCTCTTCACTACTGTAGCAGCCAACGCTATTGCCATCGTGGGCACCAACCCCGTCAGCGGCATGACCATTATGACGCTGATCATCACAGCGCTGGTACTTGTAGCTACAGGACTCAAAGGCAACTCCGGCATGGTAGCCTCGCTGCTGATCGGAGGAGTGGTTTGTACCGCGCTTTCTACCGCCGGCGGCTTTATCACCGACCTCAAGATCGGATACTGGATCGGTACTACCCCTGCAAAGCAGGAGAAATGGAAATTCCTCGGCGTACTGGTTGCAGCTGTAACTGTAGCCGGAGTGGTAATGGTTCTCAACAAAACCTACGGATTTGTGGGTGAAGGTGCACTTGTGGCTCCTCAGGCCAATGCTATGGCAGCTGTAATCCAGCCGATGATGGAGGGAGGCAGTGCCCCATGGTTCCTCTATGGTATAGGGGCGATCATAGCCATCATCCTCACCTTTTTGAAGGTGCCGGCACTTGCATTCTGCCTGGGTATGTTTATCCCCATCGACCTCAACCTCCCTCTGCTCCTCGGTGGAGCCATTGCCTGGTTTGTAAGCACACGCAGTAAAGATAAAGAAGTTAACGCTGCACGTAAGGAAAGAGGTACTCTTATCGCTTCCGGATTTATCGCCGGTGGTGCACTTATGGGAGTTGTGAGTGCAATTCTCAAGTTTGCAAAGGTAGACTGGTTCCTCACCGACTGGAATGCAACCTACGGTGAAGCTATCGCCATCATACCGCTTGTAGCGCTTGTTATATATATGATAATGGCATCTATGAAAGTTGAAAAACAGAAATAATATGGAAAGTGTAAAAGACAAATTTCTAAGATATATTGCATTTGACACCCAGTCCGATCCCGAATCCGATAGCCAGCCATCCACAGCAAAACAGCTTGCGCTCTCGATGCAGTTGGTACAGGAACTCCATGATATGGGGATAACCGATGCCTCTCTCGACAAAGATGGATATGTGATGGCCTCAATACCCTCCAATATTGAGAAAGAGGTCCCTGCTATTGGCTTTATCGCGCATGTGGATACTGCTCCTGATGCATCAGGAGAGAATATTAAACCACAGAGCGTGAAAAATTATGACGGAGGTGATATTCTTCTCAACAAAGAAATGGACCTCTATCTCCGGGTAAAGGATTTCCCCGAAATGCTGCAGTATAAAGGACAGACACTTATTACCACAGACGGCACAACGCTGCTGGGAGCCGATGATAAGGCGGGGGTTGCAGAGATAATGTGCGCCGCAGAATATATAATGTCGCATCCTGAGATACCTCACGGACCAATCAAGATCGGCTTTACTCCCGACGAAGAGATCGGCCGCGGCGTTGAGCACTTCGATGTGGGAAAGTTCGGTGCTAAATATGCATATACGTTGGACGGAGGCCAGATTGGAGAGCTCGAATACGAAAACTTCAACGCTGCCAGCGCAAAAATATTTATCCAAGGATGCAATATCCACCCGGGTTATGCCAAAAACAAGATGGTGAATGCTATGCTGGTCGGCATGGAGCTTAACGCCATGTTACCGGTGCAGCAAAGGCCCGAATTTACTGAGCATTACGAAGGATTTTTCCATATCATCGGATTCAATGGGACAGTGGAAACTGCTACCATACAATATATTATCCGCGACCACGATATGGAGCTCTTTAATCAAAAAAAGGCCCTTATGACCTCCTGTGTGGATTTCCTCAATACAAAATATGGCGACATTATTACTCTGGAATTGAAAGACCAGTACTATAATATGCGTGAAGAGGTTGAACCGCACTACCACATAATTGACAAAGCAGTCAAGGCAATGGAACTTGCAGATATTACACCAAACATTAAGCCTATCCGTGGAGGTACTGACGGTGCAAGACTCTCATTTATGGGACTCCCCTGCCCCAACCTTTTTGCCGGTGGCCACAACTTCCACGGCAAACTCGAATTTGTCCCCATCGAGAGCATGGAAAAGGCCGTCCAGGTGATACTCAATCTTATTTCACTGTATGCAGCGGAGTAGTATGACAAAACCCATTCTCAACGAACACAACAAAGAGGATCATCCGCCTGCACATACTGCCGAGCATATACTCAATGGTACTATGGTGAAGATGTTTGGCTGTGGCCGGTCATATAATGCCCATGTTGAGCGCAAAAAGAGCAAATGCGATTACCGGCTGGATAGGGAGCCGACTGCTGAAGAGATTGCCCTAATCGAAAAGAGGGTAAACGAGGTGATTGCTTCCAATCTGGATGTAACTGAAAGCTTTCTTACTCAGGAAGAGGCTGCATCCATAGTGGACCTGAGCAAACTTCCGGACGATGCCTCTGAAATGCTCCGCATTGTGCGCGTAGGCGACTATGATGCCTGTGCTTGCATCGGTGCACATGTGGCCAACACTAGCGAAATCGGTACATTCAAAATTATTTCATCCGACTTTGATAACGGCCGTTGGCGCTTACGTTGGAGAATAGTTGAGAAATAAAAAGAGACCGGCTAAACTTTTAGCCGGTCTCAATAATTTAGGAGTATAATCAACTATTTCTACTTTCCATCATACACTCCCGCGAAAAGCATTATGCCGGATGATTTTTCTACTATGGTGTAGACGAAAGGATGGTCTGCAAAGAACTCTATCACTTTTGGCTGTTCACCACCCGCGGAGGCCATTCTTATCATAACTGCAGTAACTGCAGCGGCCTCTGTTCCCCACTCGCTTACATTTATACGAGCCTTTTGAAGAACTGACCCAATATAGAAATCATTTATGCTAGAATGGGAAAGAAATTTGTCGAACTGAGCCTGAAAAGGCACAAAGGCCCTACGGATTCCCAAGGCTTTTAGCATATCTGTGAGTTCGTATTTATTCTCTAACTCAAATTTGGGGAGTCGAAGGTAAACAAGAGTCTCAGTTGACATTGAGGATAAAGTTTCAGACCACTTCTCAGAAGTAAGAGTTGAGAACAGCTGCTCGAGACCGTTACCACCCTTTACATCGGGCAAAATAATATACATGGCAAACTTCCCATTCGCATACGGGAGCTCTACGATTGCATTCTCCCCCATTCTTCCATAACTGAAATGCCTTGAAGAGATCATATAATCAACCCTCCTTTGTCCTCCTCCATCCAGATAGAAAGTTGACGATTTCTGTGTAACATCTTTGTCGAACATAGGTTGTCCGCCCACCTCACTCCATTTTGCTTTGAAATAAAGCGCATTTAGAATTGCTGCTGCAAAATCCTGACTTACATCTCCTTCATCAAGAAAAGGAAAGATAAATCCGTTGGTGTTGCGATATGCCCATTCATTGATCCGGTCGACTACAACCTTCGGATTTGAAGCATTAACATACTCCACGGGAGCATAGTACACCTTTTCAGCTATATTGCGAAATCCGTCCTGAACACGGAATTCTTCATTTACGATTACTGCGTCAGTCAGCTTCAATGCCACAGAGTCATCAAGCGCAGGTAATTGATTGAGCAATAGATTACAATAATCATTCAGGGCCTTTTGATCTTCTCCATACCCCAGAGTTCCGATAATCTCCGAAGCCGTCTCGCCACTAGCACCGTTCGCAGTAATGGCTAGGGCATATTGCAAGCTGAGTGGAGAATAAATAATACTCTTTTTTTCCTGATTGTAGAGAGTTTTCAGGCTCTTAATTGCAAAAGCATTTCCGGCATTAACGTAGGTTTTTTGCTCTTCACTCAATGTCACTTTTGTTATGGGAGCATCCGGAGTGGGAGAAACAATTTCTATGGGATTTTTCACCCGTGGAACATCGCTCTTTTCACATGCTGAGAAACCAAGAGCAGCAATTAAAATAAATAATGTGATTTTGATCTTTTTCATAATTGTTATTATATTTTTTGTGTTTTTGAAATAATTTTAAGCAACTCATAGGTTCTATTCGGTCCATCCATAGGGGGATCTGCCAAATGAGTTATTTTCACTTTAAGATGGTATTCATATCCCGATTCATAGGTAAATCCGGATATTGCATCGATCGGCAGTTTTGTCCATACCGTCTCATTGATTTTGCGAATGGATATTCCCACCATTGGTGGAAGTTCCGGAGGATATTCGCCTGGCCAACCTGGCCAATAGTCTGTTGTTTTATGTGAAACAATGATTTCAGCACGCTCGCTCCAATTCGGATCTTCTTCCCGATTACAGCCGATAATTACCATGGCGAGTGTTATAAATGAAATAAGCAGTACTATTCGTTTCATAGGAAGTATTATTTTTTCAATATTATCGAAGAGTTTCTATTTGACGCTTATGTCGTTTATCACATATACGAAGCAACTCATTAAATACTGCCATTAATTATTAAATTAATTTTTTGATTGTTTTGGAAGTATTTCTAGTTATCTTCGTATATATGTATAGAACGGCATAGAGTGAAAGATAAGAATCTCGCTAACCATGATGCCCTACTTGCAGCCAAATGTACTAAAGGCGACAATAGAACAAGGGAGCAGTTGTATAAGGATTATGCGGCAAGGGTGTATATGCTCTGTATGCGATATACCGGAGATTCTGCTTTAGCAGAGGATTTAATGCAGGACTGCTTTATTCGGATCTTTGATAACATTCGTAAGTATGATTCCAATAAGGCATCGCTTAAAACCTGGATATCGCGTATTACGGTTAATCTCTTGATTGATCATTTAAGGCGGAATAAGAAATTTACTTTCTTATCAATAGACGAACAGAGATTAGATATTGTGGAACCGGAGTATAATAGTCTGATTCATGTTCCTCAAGATGTCATATTGAAAATGATTGCAGATTTGCCTGATACTAAAAGGACTGTGTTTAATTTATATTGTCTGGAAAACTATACCCACAAAGAGATAGCAGAGCTATTGGGAATAAAGGAGAAAACATCATCATCAATTCTCTATAAAGCGAGAGTTATATTGGCAGATAGGGTAAATGCATATATTAAGGAAAAAGGCTTATGAAAACCGACTTTGACAAATATATCTCCGATCAGATACAAAACATTGAAGAGAACCTTCAAGTTGGTAACTGGGAGAAATTCCAAACGGACTATGCCAGACATAGGCGCGTTAAGATGGTGCGTCTAATAACACCTGCGGTCGCTGCTGCAGCTGCCATAATAATATTGTTATTTTCCGTTTCCAATAACATAGACAACAGACCACTACTGCTACGCAACAATTATCCCTTGATTGCCGAAAATACTCCAACCATTAGTACCGAGATCCCTGCTTTCAGAAAAATATTTATGCCTTCACTTAAGCCTGAGCATCATGAATCTACAATATCCGACAACTTGCATATCGCAGATTCCCAACCGCAGATTGATACGGACGCTTTAATTCAAGAGAATAGTGAGCCTGAAAAGTTTGAACCTCCGACAAAAAAAGATTCCACATATCCATCAATTCCTTCCTACGACTATTTTGAAACCAACAACGCAACAGCATATATTCCTCCAAAAAATTCTCCTAAATTATCAATAGGTGTGTCAGGAGGCCAGGGCTTGGCAGGTTATAATCAGGTCGATTTGCCCATAGGGGCTTTTCAGTATAGAACGTCCTATGCAGAAGAAAACCCGAGAGGTGGTATTTCACACGAAAAACCAAGAGATAGTATCCTAATGGAAAAACCTGTGGATAATTTTTCGCACAACAATAATATAGAAGAGATTAATTATAAGCATCGGCCTCCAATAACATTTGGTATTTCTTTAGGAATCAATGTTACTCAAAGACTTGCACTTATTACAGGGTTGGATTATTCATTATATCTGTCAGAGAAAGTAATTAGTTATACAGACAAAATAAGTAATGAAATACAACAGCAACAACTTCATTATTTGGGATTACCTTTAAGATTAAATTACACGATTTATTCAAAGAACTCATTTGAATGGTATGCCGGTGGAGGTTTCAAAGTGGATAAATGCATTTATGCCAAATCCGGAACCACAGTTCTAAAGGAATCCAATTTCTTATTATCTGCACTACTTACTACAGGAATTCAATACAAAATAACACGCAACCTCTCCATATATTGCGAACCATATTGCAGTTATTTGTTTTCGGAAACACGACTGCCTTCATACCGTAGTGAAAATCCTTTAGAAATATCTGCAAAGCTCGGCATCAGAGTCAATTTATAAGGTACGGGGTGCGTGGTGCAGGGTGCAAGGTAGAGCTGTGGGATAGTTCCGAGTATGTAGTATGTAGTAAAGGCGGATTGAAGTCTCCACCAAAGGAAAAGGCAACCGAAATTAGCTGGACAATTCGGAGCGTAGCGACTACGCAGCGCTTCTGCGCTGCTTTGGTTCCCCAAGGGAACCATCAAAAGGAGGGGTAGAAAAGGAGCGAAGCGACTGACTCCGACTATCTCCACAAAAAAAGCGGCCCGAAGGTCGCTTTGGTGGAGATAGTCGGAGTCGAACCGACGACTTCCTGCTTGCAAAGCAGGCGCTCTAGCCAACTGAGCTATACCCCCATGTGGTAGTCTCTACTGGAATTGAACCAGTGACCTCTACATTATCAGTGTAGCGCTCTAACCAACTGAGCTAAGAGACTATATAATAAATGGAAGACAAAATGCGAAACGCCTCTATTGTATCAAGTCGGACTCCAAAAAGGAGGTGTTCCAGCCGCACCTTCCGGTACGGCTACCTTGTTACGACTTAGCCCCAGTTATCAGTTTTGCCCTA
>JAAZEZ010000046.1 GCA_012511975.1 Bacteroidales bacterium
AGCCATATTGGTAAACATTAGTTTGAAGACATACACAAATCTTCCACAAATTCTAAATAAGCAGAAGACATGTCTTCCACCACTGACTTATCAATCTGATGCGGATGTTTCAGAAGTTGATATATGCGTTTATCTGTTAGCTCCCAATAGGGTTTCATCTTAATTTTATTTTATTATTTCTTCATTTATTAAGCGAATTAGGTCTTACGATGATATCTCATAATAAAAGGCAATATGATTGCTATTAATTCTGCAACCATATTGCCTTAGATTGAGTTGGTTCAGCCTTACGATAGGAACATCTCCATATCCTCATCTACGGTGGTGATGCCGCCGATATTGAAGTTCTCGACCAGCACCTTGACCACATTCGGCGAGAGGAAGCCGGGGAGCGTCGGGCCGAGATGGATGTTCTTCACACCCAGCGACAACAGCGCCAACAGCACGATGACCGCCTTCTGCTCGTACCACGCGATATTATAGGCGATAGGCAGTTCGTTTATGTCGTCGAGTCCGAACACCTCTTTGAGTTTCAGGGCGATCAACGCCAGCGAGTAGCTGTCGTTGCACTGGCCGGCATCCAACACGCGCGGAATGCCGCCTATGTCGCCCAACGGTAGTTTGTTGTAGCGGTATTTTGCGCATCCGGCCGTGAGTATCACGGTGTCCTTAGGCAATTTTTCGGCGAACTCGGTGTAGTAGCTGCGGCTCTTCATCCGTCCGTCGCAACCTGCCATTACGAAGAATTTGCGGATAGCGCCCGACTTCACGGCATCAACCACTTTGTCGGCCAATGCGAAGACCTGTTCGTGGGCGAACCCACCTACAATCTCTCCGGTCTCGATCTCGGTCGGAGCCTTGCACCGTTTGGCGTGTTCGATAAGCTGTGAGAAATCCTTGGCCTTGCCCGGTTCGCGGTCAGCGATATGCGGGAAACCTGCGAAGCCAGCCGCACCGGTGGTGTAGACCCTATCCGAATATGTTGTGCCCGGGCGCGGTGGAATGATACAGTTGGTAGTAAATAGAATCACGCCGTTGAACGCCTCGAAATCTTCGTTCTGACGCCACCACGCACTGCCGTAATTACCTGCAAAGTGCGGGTGCTTTTTGAATGCCGGATAGTAGTGTGCCGGAAGCATCTCGCTGTGGGTGTAGACATCCACGCCCGTTCCGGCAGTCTGTTCCAGCAAGTCCTGCATATCGCGCAAGTCGTGGCCGGAAATCAGTATCGCCGGATTATTGCGCACCCCGATATTGACCTTTGTAATCTCTGGGTTGCCGTAAGTTTCAGTATTGGCCTTGTCCAGCAGAGCCATAGTCTTTACGCCGTACTCGCCGCATTTCAACACCAGTGCAACCAGTTCGTCTGCGGTGTGTTCTTCTGTCGTGGCGACAAGTGCCTGCTGCATAAAGGCATAAATATCATTGTCCTCGAAGCCGAGGTTTGCCGCGTGTTCGGCATAGGCAGCCATCCCTTTCACCCCATAGGTCAGCAGCTCGCGCAACGAACGCACGTCCTCGTTCTCTGTTTTCAGTACGCCTACGTGCGGCGCTTTTTCTTCCATTTCCTCCACGGTGCGGCCGCTCCACGTCATGCAGTCGCACGCCGGGCAGACGGTTTCTTCGAGTCCCTGTGCTTTTATCTCTCCGGCAAGCTTGTCGCGCAGGTCGATAGCCTCACGGATGCGCGTAACGAAACGTTCCTTATCGAAATTGGCGTTGGTGATGGTCATAAATAGCGACTCCATAACGAAGCGGTTCGCATCGGGGTACTCTTTACCCGCCGCACGAAGGCGAACGGTGTGCCTCGATACACCTTTAAGTAGGAAAATCAACAGATCCTGCAAGTTAGCTACATCGGCGGTTTTACCGCAAACGCCTTTAACCGTACAGCCTTTATTCATGGCTGTCTCCTGACATTGAAAACAAAACATACTCATAACCGTAATCTTTTTATGGTTTATATTAAATTATCTTTTTATAACAATCGTGCCTGTGTGGTGGGACGCGGGGCCTTCACGACCAATATTCGCGCCTGAGAATCAGAGTTATTGCTCAGACAATGAACGATATCTTTGGGACTCTTGACTATCGTATCCGTACCGACTCTTTCGGTCTCTTCTCCAACCCTGACATCGGGCGTCCCTTCCAGTATGTAGAAAAAGACATCCACAGGGGTAATATGAGGTTTCAAAGCCTCACCCGGTTGCAAGGTTATATGAACGGCTTGCGCCGATGACTCGTCATAAATTTTACGAACATCCACACCGTGCGGATTGCTTGCCGATTCGACTTGTTTAACTTCTTTTATATCCATAACAACATATATTAAATGGTTTTACATCCAACTTTCTTCCACAACGTCGCCTTCGACACCGATAACGACTTTTTTAACAGGCACCTTGCGCGTAGCTTTTTCCACCGCCATCCTCGCCAGCTGCAACAGTCCTCCGCAGCAAGGAACCTCCATAATAACCACCGTCAGGGTGTTTATCTGCGCCGTGTCGATCATATCGACTATCTTTTCGACATATGACTCCTTGTTGCTGTCAAGTTTCGGACAAGCAATGGCCAACGTATGGTTGCGGATAAACCGATTGTGAAAATCGGCGTATGCGTAAGCCGTGCAGTCGGCGGCCAGCACCACGTCCGCGCCCCGGAAGAACCCAGCTTGCGGATTGAGCAGGTGCAACTGCACCGGCCAATGGGTAAGTTGAGACCGCATCTTTCCGCCATCGCAGGAGCTCTCCGCCATACTTATTCCGGCAGCAACCGGAGCCATCGGAGCCTTGAAAGAGCGTTCCATGCTTCCCGGACAACCGCACGGTAGCGGAGCCTTCGCCCCATGCACCGCCGTCCGGACAGAATCGACATCAGTATCTGCGCCATGTTGTTCCAGATACTCCACACCCTGACGCAGATAGATCATTTCGCCGTGATCTTTCAGGTGTTTGAGGTGGGCGATGATCGTGGCTTCGCCTTTAGGTATAAGACACTCCATAACGGCGGCCTCGTCGTATGCCTCCGCCTCGCGCTCCTCGATCGTTATCGCTCCCACCGGGCAATCGCCTATGCAGGCACCCAAACCGTCGCAATAGAGTTCGCTCACGATCCGAGCCTTACCGTCTATCAGCTGCAAGGCACCCTCATGACACCCCTCGACACAGATTCCGCAGCCATTGCAGAGCTGTTCGTCTATCTTTATAATGTTTCTTTTCGCTTTCATAACATACTTGTTTAATACAAAAATAAGGCCATTCATTTCTATTGTCCGTGACAAATGTTACGCTTTGTGATTTTTTTATCACTATCTTTGTATTAAAAATCAGCATTATGAATTCTGACTTGCTTTTTTTCTGCACTATATGTCGTGAGAAATCCCCGGAGGAGATTGCCGGGCTTAACTGCGCCATCGAGCATACCGTCAAAACATATAAGCGTGGAGAGCATATTGCGTTCCAGGGCGACAAAATTGCGCACCTGCATATGCTTGCCAAAGGACGTGTAAAAACCGAGATGGTATCGGACTCGGGGCTGACCCTCTCGGTGGAAGAGATAAAGGCGCCTTATCCGCTTGCGGCGGCCTTTCTATTTGCGGACGACAACCGTTTTCCGGTGGATGTGACTGCTTTGGAAGAATGCGAGGTGATACTGATCGGTAAAAGAGCCGTGGAACAACAGATGGCCAAATGTCCCGGATTCCTGCGCGGATTTATGGCTTTCAGCGCCAACCGTGTGCAGTTCCTGTCGGAAAGGCTTAAAGTGTTCTCACAGAAAGGCATCAGGGCCAAGTTGGCTTATTATATATTGAAACGCACCACCCGCGACGGCCGTTTCGAGTTGGGACAGAGCATAGCCTCACTGGCTGAATACTTCGGAGTGGAACGTCCGTCGCTATCGCGCTGCCTGTCGGATATGGCGGCACAGGGGGCGATAGAGTATGAGGGCGGAAAAGGAAAAATTCTCGATTATAACACGATGAAAGAGATGTTGGGCTAATCAACAACGCCCGGCACGGATATGGTAATAATGTTTAATCAAATTAAAGAATAGAATTATGACGAATTTTAAGAACAGGATCCCTTTCGACGTGGATTTGTATAATGCTCGCCGTGCGTATGGTATTAGGCCCGGGCATCGGAGGCGCCGTCTATTCCAACGTATTGCAGGAACGTCAACAGCATTACGTTACCCGGTACACTCAAAATGTAGATATGATGAATCCCGAGGCAGCTACTACATTTATCGGTACAATGCAAAATATGCAGAACGAGGGCAAAAGCGAAACGGAAGCGCAAAATATGGCTTCCATATCCATTAAAGGGCGTATCCAGAAGCAGGCAACCCTTTCGGCCGTGAAAGAGATGGCCGGATGGACATTTTACGGTTGTTTGCTCTGCATGATATTCGTACTGATTGTGCCGTATCCTAAAAGGAAAATCGTAACTTAGTCCCCTTTAGTACAAATTAACATCCCGGCATTTTATGTACACCCAGCCCGAACGATTAGAGCAGCTTGACAAAGCTTTACTGAATAACAAATCCGTTTGCAGTTCCAGGGGTGTATTACATTCTTTCCCTTTCGCTCTGAAAGAGCCTTATATGGTAAACGGAATCGGACTCGTAGTTTGCCGCCGGGGGAGTTTCACGTTTACCGTTAATGGGAAAAACTTTTCTGTCGGTGCCAGAAAAACGCTTTTTATCCCGGAATCGACCCTTTTTCATATCAATGACGAATCGGAAGACTTGGAGGTGTATATTCTTGTATATCATATAGTACCCATACGCAATTTTATGGGTAACTCCGTGATGATTATGTCTCTTCACCTGCATTATACTTCCACGCCCAGTTACGCATGGAATACAGGTGAGGAAGAAGACATTCTAAAATATATGTCCCTTTTGGACAGCATTCTGCTGATGGAAGACGATACTTTCAATTTGCATGAACGGGAACTGCTCCTGCTTGCACTGACTCATCGTCTTTGTTCGCTTTATAACCGTAAATTTATCACAACGAAAGAGGCAGTCGAAGGCAGGCAGAACAATTTCATCCGGTTGCTTCAGTTGATCGAGCAATATTACACGGAGCATCGCGGAGTAGGTTTTTACGCGAATAAACTTTGCCTTTCACCCAAATACCTTTCGGCTCTTTCCAAGTCCATCTGCGGATATACGGTACAGGAGTTGGTTTTCAAATCCATCATCCGCAAAAGTATCTCGCTACTCAGCAATAGCCATATGAGTATAAAGGAAGTAGCCGACTATTTTAATTTCCCGAATGCTTCTTCTTTCGGTACGTTTTTCAAAAAGCAGACCGGAGTATCTCCGAAGCATTATTGCAGGAATAACGGTATGCTGTTTTCTTTGAACTCTTTAACGCCCCCTCCTCAAACCGATTATTGATATTAAGCCGTGTCTTGCTCTATGTTTCTCTACTCGTTTATATAAACATATTAATGTTAGATCGTTCTGCCTTTTCGATATAGTTGGCCACGCCGCCCAGAGTTACTCCGTCGATCAGCTCTTCGGCGCGGATACCCATTACGTCCATGCTCATGGTGCAGGCTATCATCTCTACATTATTCTCCCGTGCCTGCGCGATGAGGGTTTCGAGGCTGTATACGTTTTTCTTCTTCATTATCAACCGCATGAATTTGCGTCCGATGCCGCCCATGTTCATTTTCGAGAGTTTCAGTTTCCTGCTGTTCGAGGGCAGCATCCAACCGAACATGGTGCCGAACCAGTCTTTGCGGACAGAGACCTTCTCCTGCTTTTTGAGTATGGTAAGTCCCCAGAAAGTGAAGAAAAGGCTCACTTTTTTACCTGCCGCCGCACCGCCGTTGGCGAGTATGAACGCCGCGATGGCTTTGTCCAGATCATTGCTGAATACGATCAGGGTCTGGCCGTCGGCGGACTCTTTGGACGGTCGGTCGGTGACGGGAGCCTGCTTCTCCACACGCGCTTCGACAACACCCTTATTTATATCTAATTGCAGCAGCCGTGCGCCGTACATATTGCACCACGAGGAGACGTCTTTTGCAAATCCGCCGTCGGTTGCCCTGATAAGCAGTTGTTCTCCTGTTTTGAGGTCGTCGTAATGTTTTTTGAGCCGCAGGATAGGGCCGGGGCATTGCAGGCCACAGGCGTCCACCTCTAAAATGTCGGTCGGGTCGGACGATGATTCTGAGTCACTTGGCGGGGAGACACAAAGCACGGGAGACGATGCTCCGGTGGCCGCACTCCATGTTTTGTATCCTCCGGAGAGGTTACGGATGTTGCGGAAGCCCTCCTGCGTGAGTATGCGGTAGGCGGCGTAGCCGCGCAGTCCGATGGCGCAGGTCAGTACGATTGGTTTGTCCGTCGGCAGTTCCGAAATCCTCCCGCGCAGCTCGTCGAGCGGGATATTTACCGATCCGGGGATATGTCCCATTTCAAACTCTTCCTTTGTGCGCACATCCACGATTAGGCTCTCCGTCGAGGCTATTTCGCGCCAGTGCGCCGTCTCCATTTTGCCTGTCAGGATATTATCCGCCACGAAACCGGCGATATTCACAGGGTCTTTCGCCGAGGAGTAGGGCGGGGCGTATGCGTGTTCGAACGTGGTCAGGTCGCGGATGGTGCCGCCGTTGCCGATCACCTGCGCGAAGATGTCGATCCTTTTGTCCACACCGTCATATCCTATCGCCTGCGCCCCTAAAAGTCGACCGTCGGCGGGTGAGAAAAGTATTTTTATGCTCATCGGCAGGGCGCCGGGATAGTAGCCGGCATGGGACGAACCGTGCGTGTAGGATGAGCGGTAGGGGATCCCTTCCCGTTTTAGTTGCTTGGCGTTCAATCCGGTTGCCGCTACGGTGAGGTCGAATATCCGTGCTATGGAGGTTCCAATTGTGCCTTTGTATTCTTCCTTGTTGCCCGACACGATATTGTTCGCCACGATACGTCCCTGTTTATTCGCCGGGCCTGCCAGCGGTATGCGGGCGGGTTTTCCGGTGAGCGGATTCATAATTTCCACGGCATCGCCCAGAGCATAAATGTCCTTGTCGGAGGTTTGCATATAGGAATTTACCCGTATTCCTCCGCTCTCGCCTATGGTCAGCCCTGCCTGGGCGGCCAGACCGGTTTCGGGCCGTACCCCTATGCTGAGCAGCACCATATCCGTCTCTATCGCCCGGCCGCTGTTCAGATTGACCGTGATACCGTCAGATATTTCTTCAAAAGTTTTTACGCCGTCCCGCAAAACGAGATCGACCTGTTTGTCGCGCAGGTGCTGATGTACGATCGCTGCCATCGAGTAGTCTAACGGGGCCATCACCTGATCGGCCATCTCGACCACCGTGACGTGCAGTCCTTTCTCCCGGAGGTTTTCCGCCATTTCGAGTCCGATGAATCCGCCTCCGATGATCGCCGCGCTGCGGATCGTTCCGGACTCGACAGCCGTTTTGATCCGGTCGGTATCGGGTATATTGCGCAGAGTAAATATCCTGTCGCTCTCTATGCCCGGTATGGGCGGACGAAGTGGCTCGGCGCCGGGCGAGAGAACCAGTTTGTCGTAGCTCTCGGTATAGGTGCTGCCTGTGTTCAGCTCTTTGACCGTAACCGTGCGGGCTGCGGGGTCTATGGAGAGGACTTCATTCCCGGTGCGTACTTCCACGTTAAACCGCTCTTTGAAGCCTTCGGGAGTTTGCAATAGTAAGTTTTCACGCTCTTTTATAACGTCTCCGATGTAGTAAGGGAGTCCGCAATTTGCATACGATACATACTGCCCGCGCTCGAAAAGTATGATGGAGGCTTTTTCGTCGAGTCTTCTCAGTCTTGCCGCTACGGTGGCTCCTCCCGCCACTCCTCCGATAATCAGGTATTTCATATTATTAATCGTTTATTAGAAATATTGTCTATTACAAAATATATGGCTAAAAAAAATGGATTACTCCATTTTTATGATTTCTGAAAGTTTGCTATACAGCGATTGTATGTTAAGATCGCTTTTGCGCATCGCTTGCACTTTCGCCGTCCCCTCTTCGGTGAGCAGGAACAGCATTTGACGTTTATCTTCTTTGTTGAGATTGCGGGATATGTAGTTTTTCTCCTCGACCGATGTGATGATCTTCGACAGTCGGGAATTGGACAACCCCATAAACTTACAGATCGCACCAGCCGACCTCATTTCGCCGTCTTTCATACAGCACAATACCATCGCTTCATTAATCGTAATTTGATGAGTCTCGTGAAACTCCCGTTCAAACTGATAAAGTGCTTTGTATATATCTTTGAGATTGCAGATCGACTCCATATTTTTTCTTCTTATGTGAAGACAAAGATAGATTTATTTTTTAATAGAAATATTTTTCAATGGAAAATATCTCCGTTAAAAGAAATTTTATTATTTTTGTAGCAAGAAGTCGCTCTTAATGTATTGTTGAAAACGAAGCTAATCAGCGAATAATAATAGCTGGTTTCTAAATCGTTACCTATCTGCAAAAACAGCCTTTTAATGCACTGAAATTCAATCGATTGGAAGATTTTCTATGTCTTCTGCAATGAAATGATATTGACTTGTTTATGCCACATTCCTTTATCACCTTTTTCAGCGGTTTGCAGATAGACCAGTAGTTGAGATTGGGGAACACGAGGTTGTCCTCTTGCAAGGAGCGGTAACGCTCTATTATCTGCAAGGGTATATCCAGCAGTTTCACTTGGAACGGTACTTTCGTCTTGTGCCGTTTGGACAATATCCACTTCTCACCGTTCACTTCCACGATGTTGTCATTGGTCAGTTCCTTGATGTCCACGAAAGAGAGGGCGGTGAAGCTGGCAAAAACGAAAATATCACGGATATAGGACAGTTTGGCATCCCCGAACTCGTGCGTCATCAACGCTTTCAGCTCATCTTCCGTCAGGTATTCACGTTCCTTTACATTCGGGCTGATGTGGAACTGGGCAAACGGGTTTCTCGGTATCAGTCCGTTGAAGTGCGCACGCATGACAACACCTTTCAGCCACATACACTTTTCCCATATCGTCCCGTTATGCAGTCCCGCTTCCGTTGAGAGATAGGCGGCGAACTCCTTGATGAAGTCGGGCGTAATCTCCAGCATGGACATATCCGTCAGTCTGTAGAAAGACTTGATGAACGCTGCCACATGGTTTCTTGCCCTCACTCGTGAGTGGTAGGTTGCCATTACCCTGTCCTTGCCGACACGCTTCTTGAACACCTCGTTCTCACGGTCGAACGCTTTGAGCAGTGTCTCGTACTCGCTACCGATGCCCTGATAGGCATTGCGCACCATTTCTGCCGTCACGAACGCCTCACGGTCGGATATGCGCTGGTAGTGCTTGATGATTTGCGCCTTGATGTTGTCCAAAGCCAGATTGATGTCCCGTGCCTCCTTGCTCTTGCCTTTGGCTCGGTTTCCCTTGATATCCCAAAGCGTTTTCGGGACACTCTGCTTGCAACTGAACTGCGCCACAGTCCCGTTGATTGTCACTCGTCCCATGATGGGGACAATGCCGTTTCTCTCCTTGCTGCCGTTCACGTAGAACAGCACTTTGAATGTACTTCTTGCCATACTCGTTTTTTATTTGCAAAGTTATTACTCAACGAGTTAGACCTTGATAAGCAAATCGGCGCAGAACGGCGCAATCAATGCTGGGAGCGTTAAAAATGCATCCTGCTTCGGGTAACGATTTGAAAACCTTTCTGCTTCATAGAACTGCTTTCCTTTGCGTTTCCCGTTTTTTTGCGGTTGGCTTCATTTGGCACTGTAAACGCTTTAATGATAGCCATTTCTGTGACATTTCAACCTCTTTTCTCGGTTATTCCAAAGATTTTGTGTAAATTTGTTTTTTTATGACCTGAAAATTATAACACTATCAGATTAATATGGAAGCAAATTATATGGAAGTTGCAAAGAGCTGGCTGGGCGTTGGCTTTGACGATGAGACAAAAAAGGAAGTTGCACGCCTTATGAGAGAAGATCCCAAAGGGCTTGAGGACTCTTTTTACCGCTTGCTGGAATTTGGTACCGGAGGATTGAGAGGCATCATGGGTGTCGGCACCAACCGTATGAATAAATATACAGTAGGGATGGCTACACAGGGCATGGCAAACTACCTAAAATCCTATTTTAAAGATTCCGATAATATCAGCGTCGTAATTGCTTACGACAGTCGTAACAATAGTCGCGAGTTTTCGATGATTGCCTCCAGGGTGCTAATGGCTAATGGCATTAATGTCTTCCTTTTTGACAATATCAGGCCTACGCCGGAGTTGAGTTTCGCCATCAGATACCTCAAATGCCAGGCGGGCATAATGATTACAGCTTCTCACAATCCCAAGGAATATAATGGCTATAAGGTGTTCTGGGAGGATGGGGCACAAATAATAGCTCCACACGACAAGAATATAATAGCTGAGGTGGCCGGTATAACTTCGGTTGCACAGGTAAATTTCGGTGACGATCTTTCGCTTTTCCCCACACCGGTAGGTGAAGAGGTGGACAAGGCATTTCTGGATTCAGTGCTTTCTCTCACTCTATCTCCCGATTCCGTTAAGCGTCATTCGGATCTTAAAATTGTTTATACTCCTCTGCATGGCACAGGAGTGCGTCTTGTTCCTCAGGGATTGCGACTCCTCGGTTTTACAAACATATATAATGTTGATGCACAAGATGTGAGTGACGGCAATTTTCCTACAGTTGTATCCCCAAATCCGGAAGATCCTGCTGCCCTCAAACTTGCGATCGAAAAGGCTCAGGAAGTGGGTGCAGATATTGTGATGGCAACTGACCCGGATGCTGACCGCGTAGGATTTGCAGTTCGTGATGATAAAGGGGAACTGGTGCTGCTCAACGGCAACCAGATAGTAGCTCTCCTGACAAGTTATATGCTCACCCGCTGGTCTGAGCTGGGCAAACTCCGGGGACGTGAATATGTGGTCAAGACCATCGTAACCACAGAACTGATCCGCGATATCTGTGACAAATATGGAGTTGAACTCTACAATGTGCTCACCGGTTTTAAGTATATTGCCGAAATTGTACGCAAGAATGAGGGAAAAAAGGTCTTTATATGCGGTGGCGAGGAGAGTCATGGATTCAATGCCGGTGAATTTGTAAGGGACAAGGATTCTATTATCTCCTGTGCCCTCTTTGCAGAGTGTGCGGCATGGCTTGCTGACAGCGGAAAAAGCATCTATGATTATCTTCAGGAAATTTATGCTGAATATGGCTATTACAAGGAGAATCTCCTCTCCGTGACAATGAAGGGTAAAGAGGGCCTGGAACAGATCCAGCAGATGATGAGAGATTTAAGAATAACCCCTCCGACAGAGCTTGCCGGATCATCGGTTGTTAAAATCATTGACTACAATAAACCGGAAGAAACAAATCTGCCCAAGTCCAATGTGCTGCAGTTTTTCAGCAAAGATGGTAGCCTCGTCTCCGCGAGACCTTCAGGTACCGAGCCGAAAATAAAGTTTTATTTTGGAGCGAAAGGTGATGATGCCGACCCGAAAATCAGCTCTCTTTTCGCGCAATTCGAAAAATATGCGCAAAAATATTGATCAGCACGTAAAGTGTAAAAATTACTGAAATAATCAGTGGTAGCGTTTCGAGTACGCTACCTGTGTGAGGGATAAATATCATCCCAAGAATCAAGATTATAATCGCGATTACGATAAATGAGGAAAAGAGTGGTGCTTTACTGAAGCTCACTCTTTTCTTTTTAAGTGAAAACATCGGGATCTCGCTTATGAGCAAAAGGGCGAGAACAATCGATAGAGTAGGTATAAACCATGCGCTGTCAAGCAGTGAGGTGACAAATGACGATGAGCCATTTAGGCGACAAATGTCGGCGTAAGCCGCTAGGGGCGCAATGATCATCGCATTGGCAGGAGTGGCAAGGCCGATAAAATCACTCTCCTGACGGGTATCAAGATTGAATTTTGCCAGTCTTAAAGCTGAAAAGGCGACAATGACCAGTGGTACGAATGCCGGAAAAGTGTACCGGTGTCCCGATTCGTAATACCAGTTGAACAGAATAAGGGAAGGAGCCAGACCAAAACTTACAAGGTCTGCAAGCGAGTCCAGCTCCCTGCCTATATCGGAATATGCTTTGAGCAATCTTGCACTGAAGCCATCCAGAAAATCAAACACTACTGATGCTATGATAAAGAGGAATGCACCGAGATATAGGCCCCACAAGGCCATTATTACAGCGCAGCATCCGCAGGTCAGGTTGAGAAGTGTCAAGAAATTGGGGATGTGCTTCTTCATCTCATGTTACTTTATGCCCATTTTTTTGCGTATCTCCTTGGGAATGGCATCCTTGTGTACAAGAATGGCCAATGTCCGCATTTTTACGTAAGTTTCGGACATATATAGGTAGCCTCCCATTTCTTCGTTACGGCTTGTACCCCATTAATTTTTGGTCTTGTAGAATTTGGTGCCATTCTGGTCTTTAAAAAGGCCGGTCACGTGCATCAAATGGTCATCTACAGTCTGGAATGTCTCAAAATAATCCTGTCTGAGCTCTTGTGTGGCATCTAACTCGGGATAGATTTTCTCAAACTTGACAGCCTCTTCAAAAAACTCGGGTTTGGGATCTATGGCGATGCCGCGGTTGTGGTTAAATGATTTGGAAATCAGATCTCCATCCCAGGCAACGGTATAGCCGTTAAGCAGGGCATTGTCGATAATGGCCATAAACTCATCCAAGGGTACGTTGTAATAAAGCTGGTGGTCCCAGTTGTCGGGAATCTCCAGAGGAACCTGTTGGTAGAATGGATGGTGTGTGAAACTGGTGATTTCGACATAGTCGCTCAGGTCATCAAAGCCGAGCATTGCAGCAAAACTCTTAGGAGTATATTTCTTGCCATTGTACTCAAATTCTTCGGGAAGTTTACCGAGGTAGGTGTCAAAGAGGTGATCGTGAATCTTCCAGTATTCAGGTGAGCGAACTTTTCTCTGTACGCTGACCTCAGATAGCGCTTTTACAAAAGCACTCAGTTCGCTGTGGTTGTGTTTGTCCGAGTCATATGCGATGCCGCCATATACACTTTCAGGTACGATGCCGTGTTCGGCAATGGCGTTGATAGTCATATGCGAGAGTGAGCCTGGACCAACATTACCCCTGCCCAGACGAAGGTAGTTGTCACTGATTCTCTTGTTGTAATTGTGGCGCACCACAAACATCTCGGAGAGATCATAAACTCCCTTGCCTTGGCGTATGAGTTCTGCTTCCAGGAATGATATTGTGGCAAAACACCAGCAGGTGCCGGTGTGTGCCTGGTCCTTTACGGAAGTAACTTCTATGTCTTTCACCGGAGTGAACTTATAAATGGTCTGTGTCTGTGAGAAAGCCGATGCTGTGATCAGCACGGCCATGGTTATCAGTAAAAAACGTTTCATAATGTGTTGTTGTGTTCGGTTTGTTATTTAATGCCCATTTTCTTGCGGATATCCTTGGGAATAGCATCCTTGTGGACCATTATGTCCATAGTTTTATACTTAACGTAAGTTTCGGATACATACCAAATGCCTTTGTACTTGCTGTTTTCACCCCAGGAGTTTTTAACCATAAAGTAATTTGTGCCATTTTGGTCCTTTGCAAGGCCAAAAATGTGCATTCCGTGGTCATCGGTAGTGGTTTTCTCTTCATATCCCTGTTGGCGAATTTCAGCTGTTATTTCAAGTTCAGGAACAGGTGCGTTGAATGTGGGTCTGCCGGTAGCAGGGTCTGATCCCACCCAGTGAGCCTGGTCGGAACCAACCTCTTCGGTTTTTTTGCGAATTGCATCCATATCGGGAACAATGCCAATGCCGTTACGGGTAAAGCCGGTTTCGCTTACGTCTGATGCCCAGGCAAAAGTGAAGCCGTTTTCGATGGCATTGTACATTACAGCCATAATCTCGTCAAGAGGGAGGTTATAAGCAGTCTCCCAGCGCCAATTGTCTCCCACCTCTACAGGGTGCTCCTCGTAATAGGGAAGGTGTGTCCAGGATACAAGATCTACATAATCATCGAGATTGATGCCGAGTGACTCCATGTATGACTTGGGAGTGTACTCCTTTCCTTCGTACTGGAAAGTTTCAGGCATAGGGCCTAGATATGCTGCCAGAATGCCTTTCAGACCCGGAATCCAGGCGGTAGATAGTTTTCTGTTGGGGTTTCTGAGGATACCGTCCACATAGCCTTTTAAGCCGGCAGCGAGTTCGCCATGCATATGGCGGTCTGTGCCATAATTAAGGCCGGGCATTATGGAGTTGGGAACGATACCGTGCTCTTTGAGTACACATAGTACATCTCCGAAGGAACTACCCTGCGCATAGTTAAGGTGACCGTCAACGCGGATATACTTGATAGCTTTGTCAATGTATGCATTTGAAACAACAAACATCTCTGCCAGGTCAAGGTCTCCTTTGTGCCCCTGACGGAGAGCCTCGGATTCGAAGAATGAGAGTGCAGCAAAACACCAACAGGTGCCGGTACTGGCCTGGTTTTTCACTGAAGTAATAGGAAGCTCCTTAACTGTGGTAAACTGGAAGCCTTCAGACTTCGCTTCATCTTTAAGCTGAGCTGTGGCTGATAAGCAGATAAGTGCTGCTAGTGAGAGAGTTAGGATTTTTTTCATTATAAAATGGATTAAAATTATTCGTATCCGACAAAAATAATGAAAATGTCTCTTTTATCCAAAATATTTTTGCAGCCATTCACAGCATTTACCTTGACAAAAAGTCAGTCTGAAGCCGATGGCAAACAAATTGAAACACTTTAGTTACAAAACATTTTATAAACGAAAACGGAATAATTAGAATAATTATGGACAAGCAGAATCTCGAAATTTTGAACAGATACGCCATAAACCTCAATGAGAAGGCGAGACAGGGCAAACTTGACCCTGTCATTGGGCGTGATGATGAGGTGCGCAGAGTACTGCAGATCCTCAGTAGAAGAACTAAAAACAATCCTATACTCGTAGGCGAGCCTGGTGTTGGTAAGACAGCTATTTCAGAAGGTATCGCCCAGAGAATCGTCAATGGTGACGTGCCAGAAAACCTTAAGAATAAAGATCTCTATTCGCTCGATATGGGTGCACTGATTGCAGGGGCCAAGTATCAGGGTGAGTTTGAAGAGAGGCTCAAAGGTGTGGTCAAAGCTGTGACCGAAAGTGAAGGAGAGATTATTCTCTTTATTGATGAAATTCACACTCTGGTTGGTGCCGGACGCACTTCCGGAGCTATGGATGCAGCTAACATTCTTAAACCGGCACTTGCCAGAGGTGAGCTCAGGGCCATCGGATCCACCACTCTGGACGAGTATCGTAAATACTTTGAACAAGATAAGGCATTGGAACGCAGATTTCAGATGGTTATGGTGGACGAACCTACTCCGGCAGAATCCATCTCCATCCTTCGCGGACTTAAGGAGAGATATGAAAACCACCATAAGGTGCGCATCGAGGATGATGCAATCATTGCGGCGGTAGAACTATCCCGCCGCTACATTACTAACAGGTTTTTGCCCGACAAGGCCATAGACCTGATTGATGAGGCAGCCTCCAAACTTCGCCTTGAGATGAACTCAGTACCAGAGCCTATTGATGAACTGAATAGAAAGATAATGCAGCTCGAAATTGAGCGAGAAGCGATAAAAAGGGAGGGTGAAAGTCCCAAACTCACTGCCATTGAAGAGGATATTACCCGCCTTTCCGGCGAAAGGGATGTTTTGATGAAGCAGTGGGAAGGAGAGAAAAAGCTCCTTACAGCCATCCAGAGCAACCGTCAGGCTATTGAAGAGTATCGCATACAGGCGGATGATGCAGAACGTCGTGGTGACTACGGTAAAGTAGCTGAACTTCGATATGGCAAGATTGCCGAAGCCAAGGCGCAAATTGAAAAGTTGATGGCTGAAAAGGCGAATAATGCCGATCCTATCCTTAACGAAGCTGTGACCAGCGAAAATGTTGCCGAAGTAGTGGCTAAATGGACAGGTATCCCCATGCAGAAGATGCTACAAAGTGAAAAGGATAAACTCTTGAATATGGAGGAGGTGCTGCATCAGCGCGTAATAGGTCAGGACGAAGCCATTGCGGCAGTCTCCAATGCCGTGCGCCGTAGCAGAGCCGGACTGCAGAACGAAAAAAGGCCGATAGGTTCATTCATGTTCCTCGGCAGCACCGGAGTTGGAAAGACGGAATTGGCGAAAGCGCTGGCAGAATATCTATTCGACGATGAGAATATGATTACCAGGATAGATATGAGTGAATACCAGGAGCGTCATACCGTGTCACGTCTGATAGGTGCACCTCCGGGTTATGTGGGATATGAGGAGGGTGGCCAACTGACAGAAGCGGTGCGTCGCAAACCCTACTCTGTTATTTTGCTGGATGAGATAGAGAAAGCTCATCCGGATGTCTTCAATCTTCTGTTACAGTTGATGGATGACGGTCGTCTTACAGACAACAAAGGCCACACCGTTGATTTCAAAAATACTATTTTGATAATGACTTCAAACATCGATCCTGACTTGGTTAAGGAGACTTTCAGACCGGAATTCATAAACAGGATAGATGAGATTATCGTATTCCACGAGCTTTCACCTCAGCATATTCGCAGCATTGTCAAGCTGCAGGCTGAAATGTTGCAGAAACGTCTTGCATCGATGGATATCAAAATCTCCTTCACCGAAGAGTTCTATGATTATATGAGCGTAAAGGGATATGACCCCGCTTACGGAGCAAGACCTGTCAAAAGGGTGCTTCAGAAGGAGTTGATAGATTATCTGGCAACACTTCTGCTGGACGGAACCCTGAGTAAGGATTCCGAAATCACAGCAACCTTTGTTGACGGCAAACTCAAACTTTATTAAAGAAGTGTAGGGAATCTCCCCACTCACCAAATCCGATCTCTGCGTCCCCAAGGTCCAGGTCTTCCAGCAGGATGGCCTTGCGGTCGTAGAGATTGTAGTATTTGCGGTAGTCTGAAGGTGTGATGTTGGGCATCACTATATTTGCTCCTGCATGGATAGCCATAATGCGTCCTTTCGGATGGAGAGCTTCCAGGGCAGTTGAGGCGGCGATATTTATATCCGGTACCAGGATTCTGAGCAGCGATATCATTTTTAGTGAGAGTTCTAGACGATCGGCAACGGAAGGGAATGATGCCTCCGGATCAGTAGTGGTCGTGACAGTAAGTGGAGTATCATCATGCGGCACATAGGGTCCCATTCCAATCATGGGGAAGTCCATTTCCCTTAAAAAAAGAAGGTCAGATGCCAGATGTTCGGCATTTTGCCAGGGGAGTCCTATCATTACACCGCTTCCGGCCTGATAGCCGATGGATTTGAGGTCCATAAGAGCTTTGATGCGCCTATCGTAGGTATGGTGTCCATCATTCGGATGGATTTTGCGGAAGAGGTCGGGGTCCGAAGTCTCTATACGGAGCAGATATCTGTGGGCGCCTGCTTCAAACCACTCCTTATAGACCTCCTCACTCTGTTCGCCAAGGGAGAGAGTGATGCCGAGAGCACCATTTCCAATGAATTTTATACGTTCAACTAAGGATGTGATTCTTTCGGTGAATTGTCTTCCCGTGCGCTCGCCACCCTGGATTACGATTGATCCGAATTCGGCCGCATACGCATGTTTGGCACAGGTCATGATTTCTTCATCAGTAAGGGTATATCTTTCGCAGAGGGTGTTGGCTTTGCGGATGCCACAATAGAGGCAGTTTTTACGGCATATATTGGATATTTCTATAAGGCCTCTGAGGTGGACTTTAGGGCCTATAGTCTGCAATTTGAGATCGGCCGCCCTTTTGTAAAGGTTACTGATAATCTCAGGCTCCTTGCTGAGGAGTAGCTCTGTTATTTCCTTACGGCTTATCATTGACTTTAATAGGAGTCAGGATAAATTAATCCCGGCCACTCAAAGAATTCACAATCGATAAAATAGAGGCTCTCATTAAATGTGGTCGGAACTTTGCATTTTTCAAATGAAATATCTTTACTGTCGTAGCAGAAAATATAGTTTTCTGATATAATATCGCAGTTGTAGAAACGGAAGTTTTGGCACTCAGTGATCCAAACATTACAATAAGAACAGTCGCGGATAGTTGAATTAGTTATCTTAAAATTTCTAGACATTATAGCTTCGATACCAGTCATGCCACATCCGAAAAGGTCGCAATTGTTGATGGTGATTCCATCGCAATCATTAAAACCTAATACAGCACCAGTACATGATCCCTCTTCGGGGTAGTGTCCAAGTTGAAGATTCTCGAGTGTTATACCGGTACAGCTTTCGAATGCGAAAACATCTGCATATCGTGGTGAAACATATATCTTTGTGTAATTATCTTCATCAGCCCCCTTGATTGTCAAGTTTTTAATATTAATAAGATTGAGTTCTTTCCCGTCATACGCATCTTGTGCCATAACATAACCGACCTCTTCAGGTACTTCCCACTTGTCATCAAAAAAGTTTTCGTCAATTGCAGCGTCAATAGCTTCTGTAAGCCAATAAATACCTTCAGCATTGTTGAGGATTATAGTGCGATCATCGCCGAGCGCTTTAAGCAGTTCTGTAGCATTATTAACTGTTATTACCTCAGGTTCACTAGCTGATTTGCAAGATGTCGCCATAATCAATATGGCGACAACAAAAAAAAGTGACATTTTTTTTATAGTATAAATAGATCTTTGGTTTTCAATAACAATTTGTATTAAGGTTGTAGGGCGTGCTCCTGTTCGGCATCGCTCTGCGATATAAGCAGTAAATGGTCACCGGGGAGGATTTCCAGAGTGCCGTTTGGTACCAGATATGCCTCATCACGCTTGATCATTATGACTAGCACTCCCTGTGGAATGTTCATATCCTTGAGTTGGTTGCCGCCTGCTAGGTGCTCCTCCGATACTTTTATATCCCATAATTTGGAGTCAATTTCTTCCGGAAGCTCGACTCCGAAAATATTCCCTTCCTTTGGAAGTTCAGTTGCTACACCGAGCTTTTTTGCCATCCATGTAATGGTTGTGCCCTGAATCAACAACGAGAATATGGTAATGAAAAATACTATATTAAATATAACATCCGAGCCTTCTACTCCTGCCACTACAGGATAAGTGGCAAAAATGATGGGGACAGCACCTCTAAGCCCTACCCAGGAGGCAAATACCTTTGGTTTGAATGCCGGTGTTTTGAAGGGCAGAAGGGTTACCATGACCATTAAGGGGCGGGCAAAGAATATCATGAAGAGGCCAATCAAAGTGGCAGGAAGTGCTACTTTAATCAAATTGTGAGGTTCCATCAGCAGTCCCAGGGTGAGGAATACCACAGCCTGACAGAGCCAGGTGATACCATCCATAAATTTCATACACTCTCTCTTTCTCACAAATGGAGCATTACCCATTATAATGCCGGCCATATAGACCGCGAGGTAGCCGTTGCCTTTTACCAACTCAGTAATGGAGAAGGTAAAGAATACTATACTGAGCATTATGACAGGATAGAGGGCCACATTGTTGAGCTTGATCCTATTTATAACCCAGATTGCGCCTTTACCTATGAGTACTCCCATAAGCAAACCTAAAACAAACTGCAATATGAAGTTGAGCACTATGTTCCATGTGCTTAATTCGCCAAACTTGCAGTACTGTATAAGTGCTACCGTAAGCATATAAGCCATAGGGTCATTGCTTCCGCTTTCAAACTCCAGTAAAGGCTTTAAATTGTGTTTGAGTCCTACTTTCTGGGTTCTCAGGAGATTGAACACAGAGGCAGAGTCTGTAGAGGACATGGTGGAGGCAAGCAACAGACAGAGAGCTAACGCTCCGGTGAAGGAGAATGCACCATTGCGTGTAAGCAGCCAGATGAATACCCCTGTAATCAATGCCATCAACATTACTCCGATTGTAGAAAGCGTAATACCTTGCCACATAACAGGCTTTATCTCTGTAAATCGTGTATCCAGACCACCGGAAAAGAGAATTACGCTTAACGCGAACATTCCTATGAACTGGGCATTTTTGACATTGGAAAAATGTATGCCGATACCGTCACTGCCGAAAACCATTCCCAAAATAAGAAAGAGCAAAAGCATTGGAATTCCTATCCTGGCGCTGACACGGCTGCTGATAAAAATGCTTACAAACAGAATAATGGATCCGATGAGCAGAATATTTTCTGAGGTAAATACCATAATAGTTGCGTTTGGGTATTGATTTCGCAAAAATACTCATTTTATTATTAAGTTTGTAATTCAAACAAAAAATAGAACAAATGAGTATTCGTACAATAGTTATTTTTGGAAGGAGGAATACGGGCAAAAGTTCGCTTATAAACTCTCTTACAGGTCAGCAAACAGCCATTGTTTCCGATATTCCCGGTACAACCACCGATCCGGTACGCAAAAGGGTTGAACTACCGGGTATAGGTATTTCAAATATTATAGACACGGCGGGACTTGACGATACGGGAGCCCTGGGAGAAAGGAGAGTGGCAAAGAGTCTTGAAGCAATGGATATGGCCGACTTGGCGCTAATACTCTTTACAAACAACTCTTTCACCTCTCTGGAGCGTGAACTGGCAGAGACTCTGAAGGAATTGGAAATACCCTTCATTCTGGTGTACAATAAGAGCGATATCTCACCGTTGGATCCCGAACTTTTGGTGGATCTATCGGCTGAGTATGGTTATGTGGTGGAGTACTCCTGCTTGCAGAGTGATCCGGAAGTTGCAGAGGAGTATCGTTCGGAACTTGTCGCGGAGATAGAACAGGTACTGGCAACTATAGATGATGAAGAGAAGCCAATGCTCGATGGACTCGTATCAGTTTCGGATAATATCCTTTTGGTCTGTCCTATCGATGCCGGAGCACCTCATGGAAGGTTAATTCTTCCACAGGTAACAGCCATAAGGGAGGTGCTCGATGCCGGTGCCGTTGCAACCGTACTCCAGCCACCTGCTCTTGAAAAGTATCTGGTCACCGGCTTGTTGCCGGATTTGGTGGTAACCGACAGTCAGTTTTTTGCTCAGGTAGCAGCTATTGTTCCGCAGAAGGTACCGTTGACCTCTTTCAGTGTGCTGCTCTCCCGCAGCAAAGGTCCTTTCCAAGCACTTTTGGATGGTGTACAGGTACTTGGAGATCTTAAGGAAGGCGATAGGATACTTATGCTGGAGTCCTGTACTCATCATGCATCCTGTGATGATATAGGGAGAGTGAAGATTCCCGCTTTAATACGAAAGGTGAGCGGAAAGAAGGTTGATTTCGATTTTATTTCAGGACTGGATCCCATCCCAACGGGAGAGGGGAGGAAGTACCGTTTGGCTATTCAGTGCGGGGGCTGCATGGTCACCACAACTCAACTGCGCCGCCGTCTGGCCAGAGTGATGCGAGATGGGATTCCGGTAACAAATTACGGTATGACGATTGCCTACCTAAACGGAATACTCGACAGAGCGGTTGCACCGCTGCTTTAAGTGGTGCGAGATACGAGTTGCGTGTTGCGAGTTACGGGTTGCGAGGTACGGGGTGAGTGTGTAGTGTATAGTACTGCTAAAAAACGATCCGATCTATCGTAGTCTCCATTTTATGAAATGCCTTTTCGAACTGACGATATATAATAACACTCCCAGAGCGTTGACCACGCTCATCACTACAAATGCAGATTGGTATCCGAAATGTTCGGCAACTATCCCTCCTATAAGTATCCCTATTCCAATACCGAGGTCCCAGGAGACATAAAGTGTAGAGTTGGCGGTGCCTCTGCGGTCATTGGTGGTAAGATTGAGAAACATGGTCTGGAATGCCGGAAACATTCTTCCGTTACCCAGGCCTATTATCAGCGCCGCCCCGTAGTAACTCCATTCCTTATGTGCGAGAGTGAATAGCAGATATCCGGTGAGTGAAATCAGAACTCCAGTAGAGGCGTTTTGTATTATTTTTCCATCTCTTAGAGCTCGTCCGCCGGCAATTCGTGAAATTATGAGTCCTAATGAAAGCAGCATAAAAAAGAGTCCTGTACCACTTGTAATTCCGAGTTCCTCTTTGCCATAAATAGCAATATATGTAGAGAGCACACCGTATGCAAAGCTGTAACAGGCCATACAGATGCCTAATTTCCATCCTTTGATGAGTAAAAAGCGGTCGAGTGAAATAGGTGGCCTTACTATTTTCTCACGTTCCCTGAGACGTACCGACATGGTACAGAGCAGCGCGAGCGCCGAGATCCCGGTTGCACAGGCAAAGAGTGTATTATAGTTATGCGTTGCTCCGTAAATAAGCACAGCTACCGTGGGGCTTATGGCACTGGCCAGATTGTTGCTCAGACCATAGTATCCAATCCCTTCGGCTCTTCTGGAGGAGGGTAACACATCTATGGCTACGGTACTATTGGATACGGTAGCAGCACCAAATGGAGCTCCATGGAGGGTTCTCACTATTGTAAAGAGTAGCAGAGAGCCACTGAGCGGATATCCGATAAATATGACGAAAACCAGAGCGAAGCAGATTACCAGCACCATTTTCCTGGGAAAACTATCTACGATGTAACCGCTAAACGGTCTTATGAGCAGAGCGGTGATCGTGTATCCCGATAGCACCAAGCCTATCATCTGTTTGTCGGCTTCAAATGTGTCGCTTAGATAAATAGGAAAGAGTGGGGTAAGCAACATAAAAGAGAAATAGAGCAGGAAATTCGCACTCCAAACTTTAATATAATTGCTGTTCCAAAGTCTCTCTTTCATTACTACTAATCACTAAAAAAGCGACCAAAGGTAAGCATATTTATTAAGCTAAACCAACGGCAGTGCTTCTGCACTGCTTTGGTTCACTAAGGGAACCATTAAAAGGAGGGGTAGAATGTTTAGTTCAGAGTGTGTAGTGTGTTGTATGTAGTATTGAATTTACTTAAAACTAGGTACTATAAAACTTACTTATAACTCTTGACTCCGAACTAAAAACTAGAGAACCGACCCTAAGGTCGCTTCTCTTAGTGATCCGGGCGGGATTCGAACCCACGACCCACAGCTTAGAAGGCTGTTGCTCTATCCAGCTGAGCTACCGGACCGATCCTTTTCTCATTGGAGGGTGCAAATGTATGTTTTTTTTTTTGAGTAACAAAGAAAAGTGACGATTTGCCCCATATGTATGCATTATCAGCCTATGATTCGGAAAAGTCCTTCAGCAGCTGAAATTAGTCCCAGGAGAGCTATCAATGTGCCCGATATGCGGTTAATCCACAATAATTGCCGGAGTTGAAACCTTCGTCTAAAAATATTAATGCTGGTACTTAGAGTAA
>JAAZEZ010000047.1 GCA_012511975.1 Bacteroidales bacterium
CTCCATCATCAAAGCTAATGAAAGAGGCAAAATCAAGATCCGCAAGGTGGACGATATGTCTGCTGACAACGTGGACATCAATATCTAGTTACAGAATGACATTTCTCCCGACAAGACCATAGATGCTCTCCATGCCTTCACCAACTGGGGGGTCTCCGTCTCCCCTAACGCCTGTGTCATCCACGACCGCAAACCTCACTTTATGGGAGTGGATGAGATCCTCCGGTACAACGCCACGCACACCCGCGACCTCTTCCAAAAAGAACTGGGGATACAGCTCGACGAGCTCGAAAACGACTGGCATTTCTCTTCGCTGGAAAAAATATTCTTTGAAAAGAAGGTGTTCAGAATCCTGGAGAACGATGCTGCCTCCTGGGAACAACAACTTGCCGATGTGGAGGCAGGAATGAAGGTCTACCAGCACCTCCTTCGAAAAGAAATAACCAGTACGGATATTGACAAGCTTGTAGAGAAACCTGTTAGGAAAATCTCCCGCTTTGACATAAAGGCTGCAGACGAAAAAATTCTCGGTATCGAAAATAATATAGAAGAGGTTAAGAACCATCTGGCACACCTTACCGAGTACACAATTATGTACTTCAGGCAACTCAAGAAGAAATACGGCAAAGATTACCCCCGCCGCACCGAACTGATCACCTTCGAGACGATACAGGCTGAAAAAGTAGTGGTCGCCAATGCTAAACTCTACGCCAACAAAGCGGAGGGATTTATAGGTATCGACCAGAAAAAGGTCGAAGATTCCGAATATATCTATGACTGCTCGGACATCGCTGAGATCATAGTATTCCTCAAGAACGGCACTTATTTGGTCACTAAAGTAAGTGATAAAGCATTTGTAGGCAAGGACATAATACACGCTGCAGTATTTAACCGCAAGGATGAGAGAACGGTATACAATGCAATCTACCGTGACGGGAAGCGGGGCACTTACTATGCAAAAAGATTCTCTGTTACCAGTATTACCCGCGACAAAGAATACGACCTTACACAAGGCAAAGAGGGATCAAATGTGGTTTGGTTTACCGCCAATCCCAACGGTGAAGCGGAGACTGTCAGAATCTATTATCGTCCCAGACCCAAACTCAAAAAACTCTCCGAAGACTATGACTTCTCGCAACTTGCCATTAAAGGACGAGGCTCCAGAGGCAATATCGTAACCAAAAACAACACAATCCACCGCATTACTATCAAATCCAAGGGTGTTTCGACCCTTGGCGGCAAGGAAATCTGGTTTGACACCGATGTGCAACGCCTCAATGATGCCGGACGAGGTCTTTTCCTCGGAGAATTTTTCCAGGATGATAGCATTTTGGTAATATGTAAGGACGGTACATTCTATACGACCTCTTACGACTTGAGCAATCGCTACCAGGGCGATATTTTGACTATCTGTAAGTTTGACGAGGAGAAGACCTACTCGGTCCTCTACTACGATAAAGCAGCCGGATGTCCTTATATCAAACGTTTCAGTTTTGAGTTAAACGCCAATGTCCCCGCTTACTTCATTTCTGAAGCTAAAGGATCTCATCTGCTGGAAATCAGCGAAGATTCCTGGCCCCAGATGGAAATTACCTTTACAGGCAAAAATGCCAATCGTAAACCTGAATTGGTGGATGTTGAAGAATTTATTGGCAAGAAAAGCTACAAGGCCAAAGGCAAAAAGGTATCCCCTTATAATGTGCTTCAGGTTCGTTTTATTGAGCCTTTAGACAAATCAGACGCTCAGGAAAGTAAAGAGAAGGAAGATGCCGACATTAACGATGACAATCAGGGTCAGGAGGATAACGAAAGGAACAACAGCAAAGATAGGGATGATAACGTAAGCAGCGGTTGGGACGGTAACGAAAAAAACAATAGCGACGCACAGAAAACCCCAAAAAAGACACCATCCACACCAGAACCGGTTGTTGTAGATGAGGCTCCACGTGAACTCACTCTGTTTTAACAGGGTTTTAAGTCTACCCTGATTGTGATTCTCGTAGAAGCATTTTGCTGCAATTGCAACAATTTAAAGAATGTTTAAGAAGATTATGATAATCGTATTGTGCCTTGGCGGCGCAGTGTTGCTTTTTGCTATGGATCCGGAGAGCAACATTTTTCCAAAATGCCTTTTTTACTCCATTACTGGATATTCCTGTCCTGGATGCGGATCACAAAGGGCAATCCACGATCTTCTCCATTTGAACATCTCAGGTGCATTTCGTCACAATGCTTTCCTTGTATGCTCACTACCCCTTGTAGCGTTGCTGTTGATCCTTGAACGACGCCAAAGTACTCACACAAAGATATATGCTCTTTTCAGCTCAAAAGTTTTTATATTCTCCTTAATATTACTGGTCTTAAGTTGGTGGATTCTACGCAATATTTTACATATCTGACACATATATTTCTAGTATTTATGCAGCGAAATCACCATTTTCTGCATCTATATAATGATAACTTCAGAATAATTGTTATGAAACGCATATCCCTCTTTATTTTTGCAATAATCTTATCCCTCTCAGCTACAGGTCTTACTTCCTGCGACTGGTTTGATGATACCCATACTATAATAGAGATCATTGGCGGAGAAAATTGGATGGGATCCACTACGGTCACCCTCATTAGTGACGAGACTACAGGATTGACGAAACTGTTGACATTCACCGAAGCCGGTACTCAGTGTAGAGTCATGACCGGACTCTACAGTATCAGTGTCATTGACACCGAATTGCTCAATGTCAAAAGGGAGGATGATGATACCATTCTTTTGACGCATACAGAGAGCGGAAAAACGCTCTATACCTGTATATGCAACAGGGACGGTGAAGGTAAAGTCGAAACTATGACGATGAACTGGTCAATTCACACTGACTACGAGCGTATGATTAGAGAGAACCCTCTTACCGTTACTCTCAAAAAAGCCAATTAGTACAACCATCTACGTACTACCCCGCTACACCACACACAAGCTTAGAACTACATACCCGGAACTCAGAAATCAGAACTCAGGACTCGAAACTCAGAACTCCACTTCGCACCCCGTAACACGTACCCCGTAACTCGCACCACTATTTAAACCATTCTTTATACTCCATATAGCCCTGTGCGTTTTCGTGCGCTGCGGCACGTATAGCATCAGACCCCTCTTTTATACACTTTGCAGGAATACCGGCATAGACACCGGGTTCCAGAATTGCATTGGTTAGTACTACCGCTCCGGCAGCGATAATAGTACCATCAGGAATAATGGAATTATCCATAAGGATAGCTCCCATGCCAATAATGTCATCATTACCCACCTTCGCCCCATGAACGATGGCATTGTGTCCTACAGAGACATCGTTGCCAATTTCTACGATTGATTCCTTATAAGTTGTGTGAAGTACTGCACCATCCTGGATATTCACTCTATCTCCGACGATTATGGAATTGACATCTCCGCGTAGGACTGCCCCATACCAGATGCTGCAATCATCGCCAATGACTACATCTCCCACTATCACTGCATTTTCAGCTATAAAACATCTCTCACCAATTTTCGGGGTGAAACCGTTCAATTCTCGTATGATCGCCATTTTGTATTGTGTTTTTTAGAAATTCAAAAGATAAGTTCCGAACCCAACTATAAGTCCTATGATCATATTAACCAATTTTGCTTTTAGAAAGCCCTTTTTAGTCTCAGCAAGAAGAGGAAGTGAAGAGTGACCATCTTGCGAAATGGAACTTGCGAGTAGAACCGAAAAAGGCACCAGGCCACTGGCATAGAGAGCCACAAAAACAAGATGGGGCCCCGATTCAGGAATAAGGCCAACAAGGACTGCGAGAATAATCATAAGAGGGATATTATCGCTGGTCCAGGACTCTATGTTCAGATAATGAAGGCCCAACTGTACCAAAAGCAGCGCGCCGGTTGTCCAGAGAAAAATGGACAAAAAATGCTTGCGTATTACATGATCCCACAAATGCTCCTTGATAAAATGATCGCCCGATACAGCTATAACGGCAAGAATGCCTAAACTTAGTATCGCAAAAAGCAGGTTGATCCAGTACTCATCAAGTAATGAAATCCCGTGGGAATGCTTATGAGCATATTCCAAAGAGGTGGTGTCATTGATAATTTGGGTCGCTTCGTGATGACCATGGCCAAGTACACCCAGTGCCAGCGACACAATAAAGAGTGCAAGACCCAATAAAAGCACTATTTTGCGCCAGGAGAAATGCTTTAGATTTGCTATACTGAAATGCGGTTTTTCAAAAAAATGACCTTCATCTTCCAGATGCACCTCAAAATTCTCTTCACAGGCAGTTTTGATCCTTTTCTCGCCTTTCCCGAGACGGGCTAAGAAATTTATCAGAAGCCCTGAGGTGATAGCAATTACAAAAAGAACAGCGAAAAGTATGAGCGCATCCTTTGGAATTAGAGTCAGCATTACGAAGGCTTCATCTCCCGATGATGCAATCATCATTGCAACCAAAGCACCGAAACCTATCAAACGGTGAGTATAGAGTGATACCGCCGCAAATCCTCCGACACATCCGGGTATCAGTCCCAGAAGAGTCCCGAGAAACACCTGCTTGTTTGGGGCTCCTTTCAGACGCTCAAACCATTTACCATGTGACGAAACATTGATGAACTCTATCATCAACATCATTACGGTAACCAGCCCGGTAATGAGCAGTCCGTTTTTCAATACATCTACAAACAGAGCCCAATTCATCACTTTATGTCACTATTTGGTACGCTTATACTTCTCTATAAGTTCTGATGCTGCTGTGAAGGACTCAAGCTCACCCTCAAGAACCGAATATTCATATTCCGGCAGGAGTTTCTCAATCACAGGATTTTCATAAAACATGTTCTTGAGTGATTCGTTAATGCTTTCGTACATCCAGAATCGAGACTGTTCCCTACGCTTCTTGAAGTAGTACCCATTGCCCTTTACAAGTGCAAAGTACTCCTCAATCTTCTGTAGAATACCGGGGAGTCCCTCTTTGGTTACAGCAGAAGAGGTGACAGCAGTAGGAACCCATCCGGACTCTGTAGGAGGAAACAGGTGAAGTGCATTTGTAGAGAGGGCACGCGCCATATTGGCCTTGTTAATGTTGGTACCATCTGCCTTCGTGATAGCTATAAGGTCGGCCATTTCCATGATTCCTCGTTTAATGCCCTGGAGTTCATCTCCGGCCCCGGAGAGCATCAGAAGTAAGAAGAAATCACTCATGGAGTGGACTGCGGTTTCGCTCTGCCCAACCCCTACCGTTTCGATAAATATCACATCGAAACCCGCTGCCTCACAAAGTAAAATAGTTTCACGGGTTTTTCGTGCCACTCCTCCAAGTGAGCCTGCGCTTGGGCTGGGACGGATAAAGGCGTTAGGATCGTTGCAAAGAGTCTCCATCCTGGTCTTATCTCCAAGGATGCTCCCCTTGCTGCGCTCTGAACTTGGGTCGATTGCCAGTACGGCAAGTTTGTAACCCTTCGAGGTAAGAAAAGATCCGAAAGCTTCGATAAAGGTGCTTTTGCCGGCGCCCGGCACTCCCGTAATACCGATTCTCATCGTCTGCTGTTTAGCTGAGATAATCTGGCAGCGCTCAATAATTTTCCGGGCCACCTCACGATGCTCTGCCAGCGAACTCTCAATTAGAGTGATCGCCTGGCTAAGAATCGTAGTGTCTCCGGCCTCAATGCCTTCCATGTACCGATCAACAGAGAACAGAGATGGTTTCTTCCTGTAAAATGACTTGACATAAGGGTTGATTATGGGTGGCTGCTCCACCCCCTTATTTATGACAAGTGCACTATCTTCGTTATTATAATCTGCGAAAAAATCTCCTTGAGGTTTATTTTTCATATCGTTTTCGGTTAACAGAGCTATTGTAGGCTATTTGATGGTACCTGTAATGAAAAGGTTTACCATCGGTTTGGAAGGAGAATTGGTAATCAAAGTGAGGATATTAATCATTTCTCCGGAGTGCTCTCTTGTGTCAAATTTGAGTTTCAAAGTGGCACTTCCGCCCGCTTTAATGCGGAAAGGTGTATGTCCGACCTGACTTAAACCACTCTTTTCACTCTCAACCTTGTATATCAAAAGTTCACTCTTACCTTTATTTTTGATCTTGTAGGACACTTCGATCACTGTGCCCTTTACAGCAGTGCCAAAATCGTAATAAGACCTCTCTATTATAGGTATGGGAGCATCTTTAACCTGTTTAGCATTCAGGTTTCGGAAGTTATCTATAATCACTGCACTCACGGAGAACTTTTCCTGCTGTTTTTTCCCGTTAAGCACGAATCTGCCGGTAAAGGTTTGTTTACCCCACTCCTGTTGCAGCAGAAGTGTGGGATCAACAGTGTAAGTGAGTTTGGCCATGCTTTTAGGCGGTATGGGGTTAGGATATACAGTGAGCAAAAGTCCGCGGGTAACCTCTATGGTTTCAACCTTGAGGGGAGATTTGGAAAGGTTTGCGACATCTATGTCGTCCTGCTTTAGTATGCCCTGCTCTATGTTGCGTAGGGAGACCACACTCTTGTTGATGCCCATCTGCCCGATTTTCCCGTAGAAAAGCTCGTCCACATTTTTTTCTTTCTCATGAGCCACACCACGGACTCTTAGGATTACCGGACGGTTAACACCGGACACATAAAGTGTGAGGGTCTTGTCAAAGGGATAAGGTCCCTGATCATTTTTGAAAACTACCTCCACTTTGCCCTTTTCGCCCGGTTGTATCGGCGAGCGGGTCCATTGGGGTGTGGTGCATCCGCAAGATGAAATTATATTGTGAATCACAATCGGAGAATCGCTGATATTTGTGAAGGTGAAGGTACATTTCACCGCTCCATCCGAAATGATAATATCTCCAAAATCATGTATTTTCTTATCGAAAGTAAGAACCTTGCTTTCATCGAGCATCATTTGAGACCCCTGGGCAATCATCTGATATACAGAAAATTGACACAGAATTACGCTTATTATGACCAGCAGTTTCTTCATTTTTTTAATTTTTGGCAAAGATAATAAATATAGTTTGCTATTTTTGTTTATTATTTGCATAAATCGAACCAAACTAACATAATCTTATACAACAATGAAGAGAATCATCTATCTGCTTCTGGCAACCCTATTTGTTGTTACATCCTGCAACAAATATTCTTATGAGTCAGTGCCCGGTGACCCACTCGAGGCACGAATCTACACACTTGACAACGGACTCAAGGTCTATATGGTTGTCAACAAGGATGAACCCCGCGTAAATGCCCATGTGGCCATACGTGTAGGCAGCAAAAACGACCCCGTTGAGACCACAGGTCTGGCTCACTACTTCGAGCACCTGATGTTCAAGGGCACGGAAAAGTTCGGCACCCAGAATTACGAAGAGGAAAAGGTACTCCTCGACCGTATTGAAGAACTCTTCGAGATTTATCGTGTAACCACAGATGAAGAGGAACGCACAGCCATCTATAAAGAGATTGATTCAATCTCCTACGAAGCTTCGAAGATTGCCATTCCCAATGAATATGACAAACTGATGGCCAGCATCGGAGCCCGCGGTACAAATGCTTACACAGGCAATGACGTTACCTGCTACGTGGAGAACATTCCTTCAAACCAGATTGACAACTGGGCCAGGATCCAGGCAGACAGGTTTGCCAACTGCGTGATCCGTGGATTCCATACCGAACTTGAGACTATTTACGAAGAGTATAACATGTATGCTGCAATGGATAGTGAGAAACAGTTCGAAGCACTCTTTGCAGAATTATTCAAGAAGCATACCTATGGTACTCCGGTTATAGGCTGGGCCAACCATCTTAAGAATCCTTCCATCACAAATGTAAAGAATTATAAAGCAGAGTGGTATGTTCCAAACAATATGGCAGTCTGTCTTGCCGGTGATTTTGACCCCGATAAGGCGATAAAAATAATTGACAAACATTTCTCCGCCCTCAAACCAAACCCGGATCTGCCTAAGCTCGAATTCGAACCTGAAGATCCCATCACCGAACCTCGCAAGCTTGATGTTCTCGGAGTGGAGCCTCCCAGCACAGTTATTGCCTGGAGATTCCCCGGCGCTGCCTCTCCCGAAGCACTCATGCTCGATCTTCTGCGCTCAGTCCTCTACAATGGATCGGCAGGTCTTATTGACCTCAATGTCAACCAACAGCAAAAAACCCTGGAAATGGGGGCAGACAACTACTCTCTTGCAGACTATTCGGCATTTATAATCATGGGAGAACCAAAGAAGGGACAAACGCTTGATGAAGTGGCCGCGATCGCATTTGAAGAGCTTGAAAAAATTAAATCAGGCAACTTTGATGACGACCTTCTGCTATCTATAATCAACAATATGAAACGCCAGAAGATGCAGCAGAACCAAAATGCCTCCTATATTGTGCGCTCTCTGGTTAACTGCTTTATCGACGGTATTTCCTGGGCTGATTATATCAGCGAGGTTGATAGACTCTCCAAGATTACCAAAGAAGAACTCGTCGCATTTGTCAATGAGCATTTCGCCGATAACTACATCCGCGTAGACAAGATAGAGAAAAAGGATCCCACTGACACCAGAATTGCAAAACCGGCAATTACCCCTATATTTACCAACAGGGACACTTCCAGTGCATTCTTGCGTGAAATTCAGGCCTCACAGGTGAAGCCCATTGAACCTGTTTTTGTGGACTTTGAAAAGGATATGGATATCTTTACCGCAAAAAGCGATATTCAAGTGCTCTACAAGCAGAACACTATCAACGACCTCTTTACCCTAACCTATCTCTTTGAGACAGGCAGCTATGCCGACAAGGTACTTCCCATTGCAGCTGACTATTTGAGCTATTTGGGTACAAGTAAAATGAGCAAGGAGGAATTCCAGAAGGCATTGTACAAAATTGCCTGCTCAATAAATGTAGTCTGCACCGGCGAACGCACCCATGTAACCATTTCCGGACTTGGCGAGAATATGCAAGAGGCCGTTAGGATGATGGAAGAGCTGATAGCTGATGCACAACCCGACGAAGAGGTATTCACTCTACTCAAAGGCAATATGCTTCAGGAGCGTGCCAATGCCAAACTTGGACAGAGAGATATCTTCTCGCGCCTCCAGATGTTCGCAGTTTATGGACCCGAAAACCCCTACACAAATGTCCTTTCAGATTATGAGATCAGAGATTTAAAAGGCAGTGACCTCACTGATATGATCCATAACATCTTCTTAAAGGAACACAAAGTCCTCTATTACGGACCAGCTGAAGGAGAAGAAATAGTGAATCTGATTGCAGAGACCCACAATGTACCAGAGACTCTCTCACCGGTTGTATCAGGTAACCCCTTCCCAACTCGTAAGACCGAAGGCACAAAGGTTTTCCTTGCACCTTTCGATGCTAACCAGCTATCCTACATAGCGGTATCGAATGCCGGACAGAAATACGATCCTGCCCTCGCTCCTATTGTACGTCTATACAACTCCTATTTCGGCTCCGGAATGAACTCGATAGTATTCCAGGAGATGCGTGAGGCACGCGGTCTCGCCTATTCTGCAAGCGCCGGATATAACCTACCGGAAGATCTTGAGCACGAAGGGTTCTTTAACAGTTTCATTGCAACACAAAATGACAAACTTATAGATGCAATGACCGCTTTTGATGAAATCATCAACAATATGCCCGTTTCACAGAACGCCTTTGACATTGCCCAGGAATCAATTATAACCAATCTCCGCACTGCAAGAACAGTCAGGGACAATGTTTTCTGGAAATATCTTACCGCTCAAAAACTAGGTCTTGATTATGACATCAACCGTGATATATTCGAAAAGGTACAGACTCTTACTCTCGACGATGTGGTGAAGTTCCAGCAAGATAATATCAAAGATCGTGACTACGCCATTTGCATTCTTGGCCGCTATGAGGACTTTGACATGAAGAGACTCCTGGAGTATGGTCCCATACAGAAACTCGAACTCAAGGAGATTTTCGGATATTGATACAGATTATTTGATTTATCCGATAAAAAGGTGTTATCTTTGCTGACACAATTGAAAATTAAACTATCAAATAACTAAAAAAAATTTAAACATGGCTTACAAAATTACTGAAAACTGTGCAGCTTGCGGTGCTTGTATCGACGAATGTCCTGTAGGAGCTATCTCTGAAGGCGACATCTACAAGATTGACCCTAACTTATGCATCGATTGCGGTGCTTGTGCAGATGCTTGCCCCATGGGCGCTATCGAGCAGGCATAATTCATAGCACTATGGTACAGCAAAGGGCACCCTCGGGTGCCCTTTGTTAATTTTAGAATTCGGAATATGTAGTTCCGAGTAAGTATTTAATAGTTGTTACGGATATATTGTGAATATTTACTTCATCCCAAAATATTCGTAATATTTCTCCACTATATATGTGCTCCATTTGTCGTGGAGTTTTTTCATCTCACGATGGTTGACGGTACCTTCGCTCCGCCATGACTCAATAGCACTATTATACTCTCTGAAAAGCTCCTTCTCAATCTGCTGAACAAGCTGCATATAGCCGTCGCCTTGTAAATTCCACAGAAGCTCCCAATTGAAGTATCTCGTCTTGCGGGACTTTTCAATCTCGTGGGCATAGGCCTTTTCCTTCATCATATAACCCATATTTCCAAGAGTAGAACGTCCTTCTTCATTTTGCGAAAGGATATATGGGATGCCCTCTTCACCTCCACATACCCAAACCGGCATTGCAACGGTAGTAGGAGGGTAACTTACAACAGTCCACATTGTGGTAAGTTCAACCGCCTCCCCTTCCCTGACTCCCTGAATGACAACGCTGCTGGTAGTAGTGTATCTGGCGATAAGATCCTGTTCCACAAACCATCCTGTCGTTTTTGGCCTGTTGAAATCTCCACTCTTAAGGTCAACACCTATAAGAGGATTCTCAAAAGATCTGGAGAGTTCGTTAAAAATGAACTCCGGAGTCATTGCATTGTGCATAACACCTGCCTTTACAATTTCGTCAGCATGCATATATCTCACATAACCTGAACCTCTCTCTGTGTCGCCGGCAAATGAGAAGTTGCTCCTTACTATGTAACCCAAAGGTGCTGTTGCGGGGTCGTTGACATCAAACCGGATATATTCATTATTGTTAACCTCATAGTAATAGGCATTTCCTTTAGCATCTATCACACCTAGGTTGGATGAGATAAGCCAGGGTTTTTCCAGTGAGTTTAGAAGGGCTTCAAACTCTTCAGCATCAGCACAATTCCCCAACGCAAGTTTCATTATGTAGCCGTTATTATCGGCGTTCTCCTCATTTTCGGTGGGTTCTATGTTATATGACATCGTATTCATTATGGCAAATCCGGCCTCGTTAACACCCATCCATACCGACCTTGGATTGGAATTATTGGTCTGTGCTATGGCAGAAAAAGCATATTTGTCACCCTTAAAGTACCTCACGAGATTTTGGGCGGCATCGGTATCACGGTGCTTCCATAGAAGAGGTCTACCGTCTGGAGTAACCCTGCCGGAAATAATGGCGCTGGTACAGGCAAAAATGTCTGACGATACTGCCATTAAAAGGCAGCAAAAAGTGATTGCAATGAATTTTTTCATATTTCGACCGATATTATATAGTTTATTTTCTATTTGCGATAAATGGGTTCCTGCTAAAAGTCAATATATGGGGCGTATAAACCCGAATTTCCTTCAAATTCTAAAGTTGCTAAAATAAAGTGAAATATTAGTATTTTATTCGTAAATTTGCAAGATAAATCTTAAAAAGAAAATGGGAATTTCATCTATAATAAGAAAACTGTTTGGAACTAAATCGGATAGAGATCTGAAACAGCTCAAACCGATACTCAACAACATACATCGTGAATACGAACGTATCGACGCCCTATCCGATGATGACCTCAGAAGTGAATCCGCCGCCATCAGGGCTAAAGTTTTGGACTATGTGGCAGAAGATGAGGCTAAAGTAGTCTCCATAAGAGAGAAGCTTGAAGATGTAGAGATTGCAGTTTCTGAGAAAGAGAAGCTCGCAACTGAGCTTGACGTACTTATCAAAGAGATAGACACTAAACTAGAGGAGATACTAAACCAGGTACTCCCTGCAACTTTCGCTATAGTTAAATCCACAGCAAGACGATTTAATGAAAATCCTGTCATTAGAGTCAAGGCGACACAGTTTGACCGTGAATTGAGTGCTACACACGATTTTGTCACCATCAAAGGCGACATCGCTGAATGGAAAAACTCCTGGATGGCAGGCGGCAATATGATTACCTGGGATATGGTGCACTATGACGTACAATTATATGGCGGTGCAGTACTCCACCAAGGTAAGATTGCCGAGATGGCAACCGGTGAGTGAAAAACCCTTGTAGCAACCCTTCCGGTATTTTTAAATGCCCTCACAGGCAAAGGTGTTCACGTTGTAACAGTCAACGATTACCTGTCCAAACGTGACTCCGAATGGATGGGTCCCCTCTATATGTTCCACGGATTGAGTGTAGATTGCATTGACAAGCACCAGCCCAATTCTGATGCCAGAAAACGCGCCTACAGTGCAGACATCACATTTGGCACAAATAACGAATTTGGTTTTGACTACCTAAGGGACAACATGGCTCTCAATCCTGAAGACCTCGTACAACGCAAACACCATTTTGCAATCGTCGACGAGGTGGACTCTGTTCTCATCGACGATGCTCGTACTCCGCTGATTATTTCAGGTCCGGTGCAGCGAAGCGGTGACCAGACCTTTATGGAATATAAACCCTATGTGCAGCGTCTCTACAATGAGCAACGCACATTGGTCAATCAAACCCTGAACGAAGCTAAGAAACTTATTGCCGCAGGCAAAATCAAGGACGAAGGTGAAATTCTGCTCCTCAGAGCACACAAAGGACTCCCCAAATATGCTCCTCTCATCAAATATCTCAGCGAGCCCGGTATTAAACAGATTTTACAGGATGTGCAGAGCAAAATCATCAAAGCCGCTTTCACAGAAAAGGACATCGAACAAAGAATAATCACCAATGAACTATTTTTCGTTATTGACGAACATCAGAGGAGCGTTGAGCTTACTGATAAGGGCAACGAAGTGCTTGCCAAAGCCGTGGGAGACGCTGACTTCTTCCTGATGCCCAGACTTGGCGACGAAGTCTCAAAGATAGACCATATGGAGATCTCTCCCGAGGAAAAGAGACAGAAAAAAGATGAGCTTTACTCCAATTATTCCCTCAAAGCCGAGAGGATGCACACAGTTGACCAGCTCTTGAAAGCATACTCGATGTTTGAGAAGGATGTAGACTATGTAGTAATTGACAACAAGGTTAAAATTGTAGATGAAAGTACCGGCCGTATAATGGAAGGACGCCGATGGAGCGACGGCCTCCATCAGGCTGTAGAGGCTAAGGAGAACGTAAAAGTCGAGGCTGCTACACAAACTTTCGCCACAATTACCCTGCAGAATTACTACAGGATGTACCACAAACTCTCAGGAATGACAGGAACTGCAGAGACAGAGGCAGGTGAGTTCTGGAGTATCTACAAGCTCGACGTGGTGGTTATACCCACCAACCGTCCCATTATCAGAGATGACCAGGACGACTTGATCTACAAGACAAAGAAAGCAAAATATAATGCAGTTATTACCCATATCGGTCAACTGGTGAAAGAGAAACGCCCCGTTCTGGTGGGTACCACCTCAGTGGAAATATCCGAGTATCTTAGCCGTCTGCTGAAGTTACACGGCATCGATCACCAAGTACTCAATGCCAAGCAGCACGCACGCGAGGCCGAGGTTGTTCTCCATGCGGGTAAACCGGGCACAGTCACCATTGCCACAAATATGGCTGGACGTGGTACCGACATTAAGATCTCCGATGAAGTTAAAGCTGCAGGAGGTCTGTCAATCATAGGCACTGAACGCCACGACAGCCGCCGCGTTGACCGTCAGCTCAGGGGACGTGCCGGACGTCAGGGAGACCCCGGAAGTTCGATTTTCTATGTATCGCTTGAGGATGACCTGATGCGTATTTTCGGATCCGACAGGATTTCCAAAGTGGTCGATTCGATGGGTATGCAGGAGAATGAGGCTCTTCAGTCTTCGATGCTCTCCAACGCTATTGAGAGGGCTCAAAAGAAGGTGGAAGAAAATAATTTCGGCACACGAAAGAGACTCGTGGACTATGATGATGTTATGAATTCCCAGAGGGAGGTTGTATATACCAAAAGACGCAGTGCTCTTACCGGTGAGCGCATTGATGTTGACGTGCTTAATATGATCACGGACTATTGCGAAATGTTTGTGGATTCCAACCGCCATCTCACTTATGAGCTCTTCTGTGAAGAGTTAATGAAGGTGCTTTCCATCGTTCCTGATTTTGACGAAGCCTCCTACGATCGTTTCAATAAGACACAACTCACGGAGCAACTCCAACAGAGTGTATTAGATGTAATGCAGCGTAGGTTTGACACCCTCATCGAGCAGACCTGGCCTGTTATCAGCCACGTGTATGACACTAAAAGGATGTTTTACCAGAATATCCAAATTCCCGTTTCCGACGGTAAGATGGTGTATGGCATCCTCGTTGATTTGAGGAAGGCCTATGAGAGTAAGGGCAAGGAATTGATTCGTGCCGTGCAAAAAACCATCACCTTAAGAGTTATTGACGAGTACTGGAAAAATCATCTTCGCGATATGGATGACCTTAAGCAGGCGGTACAGCATGCTGCCTACGAGCAAAAGGACCCCATCCTTGTCTACAAGGGAGAGAGTTTCGAGCTCTTTATCAAGGTACTTGAGGGTATCAGCAGGGATGTTCTTGCTTTCCTTCTCCGTTCATTCCTCTTCTTAAGGACTGATCAACAGCCACAGGAGGTTGCCACAGAAGGCCATACCAGGAAAACCGATATGAGCGGTATGAGAGAGAGCCGTCCCGATCTGCTCACCAGCAGTTCGGAACCCAAATCAAATGCTCCGGCCAGGGCAGAGAAAAAGGTTGGCCGCAATGACCCTTGCCCTTGCGGCAGCGGCAAAAAGTACAAGAATTGTCATGGAAGAAATTAATAAGAAAGATATAATCCAAACAATATGGAAAAGTTTGATATCATAGTAATCGGTTCAGGTCCGGGAGGATATGTTGCTGCAATCCGTGCCTCCCAGTTAGGATTTAACACGGCAGTAGTAGAAATGAATGAACTGGGCGGAGTCTGCCTAAACTGGGGCTGTATTCCCACAAAAGCCCTTCTAAAGAGTGCGCAAGCTTATAGTTATGCGCGGAATGGTGCCCAATACGGTTTTTCAGCATCCGATGTTACTGCAGATTTGGAAGCAATGGTTACCAGGAGCAGAACCGTATCGGAGATGATGAATAAAGGTATCGCTTATCTTTTCAAAAAGAATAAGATAACTCTGATACAAGGAGTTGGTACGCTTCTTCCTGGCAAACAAGTGCAAGTGACTGCGGATGACGACAGTACTACTGTTTACAAGGCAGACCATATAATCATTGCCACCGGTGCCAGAGCCGCTTCCCTACCCTTTGCTCCCATAGATGGCGATAATATAATTTCCTACCGGCAGGCCCTAATTCCCAACAAGCTGCCCAAGAGTTTGGCTATTATAGGATCGGGTGCCATCGGCAGTGAGTTTGCATTCTTTTACAGATCCCTCGGAGTGGAGGTGACTCTTATTGAGTACCTTGATCGAATTCTCCCCCTCGAGGATGACGAGGTGAGTGCTCAGGTCAGCCGCTCATTCCGCAAAATGGGCATGAAGGTGATGGTTTCCTCTCAGGTAAAGAGCGTTGATACTACCGGAGAATTGTCCCGCCTAACTGCTCTTACCAAGAAAGGTGAAGAAAGTGTGGAGGCAGAACTGGTGCTTTCCGCTGTAGGAGTTGTTCCTAACACCGAAATATTGGGACTCGAGGCTTTGGGCATTGAAACCGTAAAGGGAAAAATCACGGTTGATCAATACTACAGGACCGGAGCTGAAGGGATTTATGCAATCGGAGATGTAATCCCCACACAGGCACTTGCACACGTTGCCTCAGCTGAGGCCATCTGCTGTGTGGAGGCCATAGCGGGACTTAACCCTAAACCTATTGACTACTCGCTTATCCCGGGCTGCACATATATTACACCCGAAGTAGCCTCTGTAGGTATGACAGAGAGAGCAGCCAAAGAGAAAGGTATCACATATAAAGTTGGTAAATTTCCCTTTACTGCTTCAGGCAAAGCAACAGCAGCCGGCGAAAGAGATGGTTTTACCAAACTGGTAGTGGATGAGCAGACAGATCGTATAATCGGCGTCCATATTGTAGGAGCAAATGCATCAGAGATGATTGGTGGAATGGTGTTAGCCTGCAGACTTGGTGCAACTGCAACTTCCGTTATGAAGACTATTTTCCCTCATCCTACCATGAGCGAAGCTATTATGGAAGCAGCGGCGGCAACACACTCCGAGGCAGTACATATATAAAATCACTAACCTAAAACTTTCGGAGTATGGCAGAAAAAAATTCTTCCCAGCAAGCACATGCACATGAAATAACCCGAATACCCGTGGGTACTGAACTCCGTGCAGCAATCCTTCTTTCGGAGAAGGATGTAAGGATTGACGGCTCATTTATAGGAGACATTTTCACTTCGGGCAAATTGATTATTGGAGAAACAGGACATCTATGCGGCAATATTTGTTGTAAAAATGCCGATATCTACGGTCGTATTGATGGCGATGTGATAATTGGTGACACTTTAATGCTACAGGGCACCTGTGTGTTCAAGGGACTCCTTCAAACTCACAAGTTAAGTGTTGAAAGTGGTGCGCGTTTTAACGGTACCTGCAAAATCATCACACAAGAGGAGTACCAGAAAATTGAGGAAGAATTCAAAGGCTCTTCTCCTGAGAAAGAGACTCCAAAAGAGACCCCAAAAGAGCCTACAAAGTAGATTATTAGATTTCCTTGCGGATATTGTATTTATTCCTCTCCTGACTGTTTCTTGAAATAAGTTCGCCAAGGAATCCGGTGAGGAAAAGTATTACTCCTATCAAGGCCATCAACAGTGACAAATAAAAGAGAGGCTGGTCAGTAACAGGACGGAATACGCTACCGTGCGATTGTGCAACCAGTTTGGCTACTATAAGCCAAATCGCGATTACAATACCTATAACAAAAGTAAGTACACCGATGCTCCCAAAAAAGTGCATCGGTTTTTTGCCAAATACCTGAAGAAACCAAATGGAGAGCAGATCGAGGAAGCCATTTATGAAACGGTTTAGACCAAACTTGCTCTTACCATATTTGCGGGCCTGGTGCTGCACCACTTTTTCGCCGATTTTATTAAAACCGGCCTGTTTAGCCAGATAGGGGATAAAACGGTGCATCTCTCCATAGACTTCAATGTTCTTTACAACGATCTTGCGATATGCCTTGAGGCCACAATTCATATCATGGAGTTTAATGCCTGTGACCTTTCGGGCAGTAGCATAGTATAGTTTAGAAGGGAGATTTTTGGTAAAAGTGCCGTCGTAACGTTTTTTCTTCCAGCCGGAAACAAGGTCATATTCCTCTTCCTTGATCATCCTGATCATTTCAGGGATTTCCTCCGGGCTATCCTGGAGATCGGCATCCATAGTTACTACAATATCACCTTTTGCAGCTTCAAAACCCTTATAAAGAGCCGCGGATTTGCCATAATTGCGACGGAATGAGATGCCTCTTATTTCGGGGTAACTTTTTTTGAGTTCCTTAATAACTTGCCAGGAGTTATCGGTACTGCCGTCATCAATCATTATAATTTCATATTCCAATTGCTCCGGAGTAAGTGCCCTATTAATCCAGGATACAAGCTCGGGAAGGGATTCGGCCTCATTGAAAAGGGAGATGACAATAGATAGGTCCATATCTCAAATTGTATTGTTGTCGTCGGTAAAAATGGTCTTGGGAGTAATAGCACGTGCAATTATAGCAGAAATGATTACGCCTAATATGAAATTCCAGATAAAAGTGGATATGCAGGAGTATTTTGCAATATTATCCTCAATCCTGAGCAACATATCTGTCACATTGGATGGTAACGATGCAAATTCAGGTGCGGAGTAAAACGCCTCAAATGTTTCTGTTACCAATTCCGGAAACAGGAAGGTATACATAAAAAAGATGTATACTGCGCAGATAAGTGAAGAAAAGAGACATATTCTCACTCCCTGCCTGAAAACGGAACTACTCGGCTCCACCTTCATGAATTTTTTCATAAAAAAATGGAGCAGCCATACAGAACCGACAAACTTCACCAGCCAAATAAGCATCTTTAATGCAGCATTGTCGACAAGAGCGTTGAACGAAATTAAAACCACTGTAATCAGGGATAAAAAAAGGCCGTCACGGGCAGCTTCGCTCCAATTTGAAATACTTGTTGTTTTGGGTTCCATGTATCTGTTTTTCAGTATCAATTATTGTTATTAAGGTTGCAAAGATACGAAATAAAATCTTACCTTTGCGAGTTGAAACAGAAAATTGAACAATAACATAAATCATGATTAAGATAACATTTCCTGACGGCAGTGTCAAAGAATATCCTAAGGGTACTACTCCCTTTCAAATTGCTGAAAGTATAAGTCCCAGGCTTGCCGCAGAGATCCTGGTTGCTACAGTTAACGGCTCGATACACGACCTTGAGAGACCAATCGTCGAAGATGCTACCATCAAACTCCACAAATGGGAGGATGATGAAGCAAAAAGTACATTTTGGCACTCCTCAAGCCATCTTATGGCTGAGGCTCTCGAAATACTCTATCCCGGTGTCAAGTTCGGTATAGGCCCTTCTATCGAAAACGGCTTCTATTATGATGTGGACCTTGGGGAGGAACAAATAGTTGAGGCTGACCTGGCAAAAATAGAGAAAAAGATGATCGAACTTGCCCAGCAAAAAGAGCGCTTCACCAGAATCGATGTCTCCAAAGCTGAGGCAATGGCAAAATATAGCGCTAAAGGCGATGAGTACAAATGTGAACTAATTGGCGATCTGGAGGATGGCACCATCACTTTCTACACCAATGGTGTCTTTACTGACCTCTGCCGTGGACCCCACCTTAGGGACACATCTGTAATCAAGGCTGTAAAACTCACCACCATTGCCGGTGCATACTGGAGGGGTAACGAGAAAAACAAGATGCTCACCCGTATATACGGTATCACCTTCCCCAAGAAATCACTCCTCGATGACTATCTTAAAATGCTTGAAGAGGCTAAAAAGTGGGATCACCGCAAACTAGGAAGAGAACTTGAACTCTTTGCATTTTCACAAAAAGTGGGACAGGGTTTGCCTTTGTGGCTCCCCCGTGGTGCAGCTTTGAGGGAACAACTCGAGATGTTCCTTAAAAAGGTACAAAAACAGCACGGCTACCTGCCTGTGATTACCCCCCATATTGGCCAGAAGGAACTTTACGTTACATCCGGACACTACGCAAAATATGGCCAGGATTCATTCCGACCCATTAGCACACCCCAGGAAGGTGAAGAGTTCCTGCTCAAACCAATGAACTGTCCCCACCATTGCGAGATATACAAGACAAAACCCCGCTCGTACAAGGATCTCCCTCTGCGCCTTGCAGAGTTCGGGACAGTCTACCGCTATGAGCAGAGCGGTGAACTCCATGGCTTAACACGTGTCCGTGGCTTTACCCAGGATGATGCGCATATATTCTGCCGCGAAGACCAAATAAAGGAAGAGTTCTGCAAAGTAATTGATATTGTTCTCTATATCTTTAAAACGCTTGATTTTAAAGAATTTACAGTACAGATTTCTCTTCGCGATCCTAATAATCACGAAAAGTATATCGGTACCGACGAGAATTGGGAGAGAGCAGAGAGTGCCATCATTGAAGCCACCAAAGAAAGGGGGCTCGAAACTACTGTAGAACTTGGCGAAGCAGCGTTTTATGGCCCCAAACTCGACTTTATGGTTAAGGATGCTATCGGTCGCAAGTGGCAGCTTGGCACCATCCAGGTGGACTACAACCTCCCCGAACGCTTTGAACTCGAGTATGTGGGCAGTGATGACAAGAAATACCGCCCCATAATGATTCACCGTGCTCCCTTCGGCTCTATGGAGAGATTTGTAGCCGTACTCATAGAACACACCAGCGGAAAGTTTCCTCTTTGGCTTGCTCCGGATCAGGTTATTGTGCTGCCTATCAGCGAAAAATACAACGATTTTGCACAAAAAGTTTGTGAATTGCTTAATAATTCCGATATTCGCACCTCCATAGACGATCGTAACGAGACTATTGGCAAGAGAATACGCGAAAATGAGATCAAGCGTATTCCCTATTTGCTGGTAGTGGGAGAGAAAGAAGAGTCGACAAATTCCGTTTCCGTAAGAAAGCAAGGAGAAGGAGATAAAGGCGCAATGACAATCGAGGAATTCGTTACTTTCATAAAAGAAGAAATAGAGCAACAGCTCAATTAACTATACTATTATTAACTAATTATAGGAGGATAACACTATAGCGACAAGTTACAAACCGCAAAAACCCAAATCGCCTTACAGGGGTCGGAGACAACCTGACCGCAGATCGCCTCGTAACCAAAGGGAAGAGGGTTTAAGGATCAACGAAGCCATCACGGCACAACGTGTAAGAGTTGTGGGAGATAATATTCCGGAGCAAGGCATTTATTCGCTTTCAAAAGCTTTGGATATGGCTCAGTCACAAGAGCTCGATCTGGTTGAGATTTCGCCGAATGCAGATCCTCCCGTATGCAAGATACTGGATTACCAAAAATATCGGTATCAGCAGAAAAAAAGAGCAACAGAACAGAAGGCAAATGCCGCTAAAATTGTAATTAAAGAGATTAGGTTCGGTCCAAATACTGATGAGCACGATTTTCAGTTCAAACTCAACCACGCAAAGAATTTCCTCTCCGAGGGAGCAAGGTCAAGGCCTATGTCTTTTTCAGAGGACGTTCGATACTCTTCTCCGACCAGGGTGAAAAACTCCTTTTAAGGTTTGCGCTTGAGCTGGAAGAGTACGGAAAGGCAGAACAGATGCCAAAACTGGAGGGAAAGAGAATGATAATGATGATTGCCCCCATCAAAAAGAAATAATTTATTAACCAATCATATTAAAACAAGTTAACACATTTAACTATGCCAAAAATTAAGACCAACTCCGGTACAAAGAAGCGTTTCACGCTCACCGGTTCTGGAAAAATAAAAAGAAAACATGCTTACAAGAGTCACATTCTAACAAAGAAGACCAAGAAGCAGAAAAGAAGACTCACTAAATTCGGTTTAATTGACAAGGCCGATGAGAAGAGAGTTAAACTCTTGTTAGTGAAGTAATTTTATTGATGTTTAACCCGGATGTCCAGCTTGAACAAGTCTCGTATTGAGCGCTGGCCTCCAAAACCAAAATTTCATTTATGCCTAGATCGGTTAACTCGGTAGCTTCAAGAGCTCGCCGTAAAAAAATTTTAAAGCAAACTCGCGGTAACTTTCTCGAAAGAAAGAATGTTTGGACCGTAGCCAAGAATACCTACGAAAAAGGTTTGACCTACGCATATCGTGACCGCAAAACCAAGAAACGCAACTTCCGTTCACTTTGGATTGTACGCATCAATGCTGCTGCACGTCAGCATGGCATGAGCTATTCCCAATTTATGGGTAAACTTGCAAAGCAGAATGTAGGCCTCAACCGCAAGGTTCTCGCCGACCTCGCTATGAACAATCCGAAGGCATTCGAAGCAATTGTTAATTCTGTAAAATAGTTCTCCTTGACCTTTAAGGAAATATATGGGAACAAATGGGTTCGGTTCGGTTTCTGGGCCGTACTCTATCTATTGTGGGTTATATGGATCCGCAATTGGTGGTGGCTGTTCGGACTAATCGTAATTTTCGACATCTATATCACCAAAAAAGTGAAGTGGGCTTTCTGGAAAAAGAAATACAAAGAGGGTGAAAAACGCAATGTATGGCTTGATTGGCTAGATGCACTCATTTTTGCTGTAATAGTTGTAACTTTCATCAACATCTTCTTTTTCCAGGCCTTCAAGATTCCCTCTTCCTCAATGGAGAGTTCCCTTATGACAGGAGATTATCTGTTTGTAAGCAAGGTGGCCTACGGTCCCAAAATGCCACAAACTCCTGTGTCTGTACCCTTTATCCACAATGTCTTCCCTGGAACAATCAAAAAGAGCTACTCCACGATCCTGCAGTTTGACCATAAACGTATTGCCGGTTTCCGCAATGTCCGGCGCGACGATTATGTGGTATTCTGCTTTCCACATGGTGATACGGTGCTGACCAAGGCACCTGTAGAGGATTATTACACACATGTGAGGATGAATGGCCGCGATTACACGGTAAATACCTTTGGTCCCCTGATTTCACGTCCCACCGACAAAAAAGACCATTATGTTAAAAGATGCGTTGCCATTGCCGGTGACACTCTCGAAATTAGAGATGGACAACTCTTTGTTAACGGAACACCACAAACAAAGTATCCAGGCATACAAAACAGCTGGGAAGTAGTCACCAACGGCAGTGCCATTAATCCGGTTCACCTCAGGGATATTGGTATCAACTCATCCGAAGTATGGTACGACCCTACCCTTCCCGGTTATCATCAGTTACCGCTCACAAGTGAAATGCTCTCAAAAGTAGAGGCACTGGGTAATGTCGTTTCCGTCACACCCAA
>JAAZEZ010000048.1 GCA_012511975.1 Bacteroidales bacterium
ATAGAAATAATGTCCTTCGAGATGCAGTCCCAGCACCGGACTATTCTTCTCTGCCATCAATTTTTCAGTAGTGGCTACAGCAGCCCGGATCATAGGCATACTGGAGGAGGAGAGTGTCGGATAAATACTGGTTGTGCCATGCTGCATATGTGTGGCCACTGCTGTTCTGAAAGCCTCTTCTGTTCCTTCCATAAAGTCGCGGCCGCCCCCACCGTGGCAGTGGAGTTCGATACCACCGGGAGTAATGTACATCCCTTTTGCATCGATGATTTTGGCACCGACTACAGGCCGGTCGCAATTTGAAACTTCCAGAATCTTGTTATCACTAATGATGATGGAACCATCTTTGAGCCATCCTGATGGGGTATGAATAATACCGTTAATAATCTGAGTCAACATATGTGTAGTGGGTATGTAGTATGTAGTATGTAGTATGTAGTGGGTGTGTAGTGTGAAGTGGGTAGTTAGTTCTGAGTATTGAGTATTGAGAGTTATGAGATTGTGTGTTATACAATATGTTGATTTTTGTGTTATATGTTAAATAAATCATAAAGATAACAAAAAATAACGCTACACCTTGTGGATATATTTTACAAATCGATTACATCCATTAATATCTTGAAGAACTACGGAATCGGGGCCGAAAAGAGCAGCCACTTCGCTTCCGAAACGTTCATTTATTTCAAAATAACAGATGCCTCCCTCCCGCAAAAGAACTCCCGCCCAAGAGTGCAGTGCCTTATAGAAGCGCAATGGGTCTTCATCGGGAACGAACAGCGCCATTTCAGGCTCATAGTCCAGCACATTTGGGCGCATCTGCAACCGCTCGCTCTCAAGCACGTAAGGAGGATTGGAGACAATTATATCAAATTGTGGAAGACCCGCAGGAGGTACTCCCAGCACATCTGCCCAAAAGAAAACAGGCCTACGTACCGAACCTTCCGCATTTTTCACTTTCTGCTTAGCTGCAATCTTAAGGACCTCATCGGAGATATCACAACCAAATAACTGCGCCCCGGGCAGTTCCGCAGCCAACGACCAGGCAAGGCATCCCGAACCTGTTCCAATATCGAGAATATTGAATTCCTGCCCCTCATCAAGTCCTTTTTCTGACAGGTCATCGATAATCATTTCAAATAGCTCTCCTGTTTCGGGACGGGGAATTAGCACCCCTTCACGTACCTTGAACCGTCTTCCGCCAAACTCGGTAAAACCCAGTACATACTGAAGCGGACGCCATTTGAGCAATTCAGTCATTGCTTTATCCAACTTTTGCTGTTCGGTATCGGAAATTTTCCTGTCGGGAACCGACAGATAGGCATATTCGGGCACCTCAAGACAGTAAGAAATCAGCCTGACAGCCATTGACTTGGCCTCAGCCTCCGGATAGAGTTCTGAAAGATCCTTTGCAGCTTTGTCTACAAACCCTTTTAGAGTCATATTATTGAAGAGAAATAATCAGGTAATATCTGCGATACCGGTGATAACCTGCATCATATCCAACCCTGCAGCACGTATCTGCTGAGGTACCAGACTCATTGCAGTCATTCCTGGTACGGTGTTAAGTTCCAGAAAGACCACACTGCCATCATCGCAGAGAAAATAGTCAACCCTTACTATACCTCTGCAGCCAAGACAATCGTAGATATTGCGTGTAATGGTCGAAATCTCCTCCACCTTAACAGGATCGATATCCGCAGGACAGATTTCATCGCTAAGACCATTGTACTTGGCCTCGTAATCAAAAAAGGTATTGTGGGGAATAATCTCGGTCACAGGCAACGCCACTATCTTTTCGCCATCCATATATGCACCCTGAGTTATCTCACGCCCGCTAATGTATGTCTCCACCAATACTGTATCACTGTGTCTGAATGCCAGCTTTACCGCCTCCTCCAGCTCTTCCTCCTTCAAAACCTTGCTGACACCAAAACTGCTGCCTCCGGAACAGGGTTTGACAAACAGAGGTAACCCAAGTTTCTCCACAATCTTTTTCACTGAAAACTCTTTTCCTTTTCTCAAGCAGACATCCGGAGCTAACTTAAATCCGAACTCTCTTAACAGGACCTTGCATATCTGTTTGTCAAAAGCTGAAGCCGAAACTGCCGAAAAAGAGGTAGTAAAGGGTACTCCCATCATCTCAAGATATCCCTGAAGCACTCCGTTTTCTCCAGGAGTACCGTGAATCATTATCATCGCAAGGTCAAACTTTATCTTTTCCCCTTGCAGAGTAAAGGAAAAATCATTTTTATCCACCTGGGTCAAGAGAGTCATACCTGCTTCAGGATTCGATTCAGTACCCTCTCCGGAAACCTCTACTACCTGCCAGGAGGCGCCTTTCAGGAGCACATGATACACATTGTATTTTGAGCGGTCGATATAGCGGGAAACATTACGGCCACTCAGAATGGATATTCCAACCTCAGCAGAGTCTCCGCCATATATGAGTGCAAGATTACGCTTTGTCATAAAATGCGCGAATTATCAGTTAAAAAAACCTTGATCGTCACCGGAAGCAGATATTTTGTCATTTGACAGGTCGCTATCATCTCCTGTGCAGGACAAATCCATGCTCCATCCCAGAGGGGGAACGAAAAGATCCTCCGGACCTATGCTTATGCTCTCATCGCCATATACTTTCTGCATAAATATTCCCCATATCGGCAACGCCATATTAGATCCGGCACCATATGTCAAACCTTCAAAGTGTACCTGACGATCCTCAGCACCCACCCATACTCCGGCAGTCAGTTTCGGGGTAAAACCAACAAACCATCCGTCTGATTGGTCATTGGTGGTGCCGGTTTTACCTGCGATATTGTTGCCAAGACCATATTTCCAGCGGAGTCGACCGGCCGTACCCTCATTTACCACGCCCTGCATAAGATTGACCATAAGATAGGCAGTAGGATCACTCAATGCCTCTTTTTTACGGGAAGAGAAATTGGCCAGAACATTACCTGACTTGTCTTCAATGCGATTGACCAACATCGGGGAGACATAGACTCCACGGCTGGGGAAAGTATTGAAAGCAGCTACCATTTCGTAGACGGAAATGTCACAAGAACCCACACAAAGCGAATAAACAGGATCAAGAAACGAACTGATACCCATCTTACGACACATTTCCACCATGGCTTGGGGGCCGAACTGTTTCATCAGATAGGCAGAGATATTATTGGAACTGTGCGTCAGACCCCATTTGAGTGTGACATTCTTACCTATGTGCTCCGCTCTGTCGGTACTCTTGGGGGTCCAGACTTCATCTCCTACTGGAAATGAATAAGGGATGTTGACCACTTTGTCGCAGGGAGTAAAACCCTCCTGCATGGCAAGAGTATAAAGGAATGGTTTGATAACGGATCCCACCTGACGTTTGCCTTGTCGGGCATTATCATATTTGAAATAGCGATAATCCGGCCCGCCTACATATGCTTTAACCTTACCGGTGTGCGGTTCTATCGCAATAAAGGCGGCACGAAGGAATGATTTATAATATTTGATGGAGTCATATGGGGTCATCAATGTGTCGATGTAACCGTTATCGTTCCAGGCGAAAAGGCGCATTTGAACCTTCTGTTTAAATGATTTGAGGATTTCCTCCTCGCTGACCTCTTCATTTTTCATTTCGCGGTAACGGTCACTCCACCTGATAGCCTGGTTCATCAGCATTTGAGTAATTTCAGGAGTTGCCTCCGCAGAGAAGGGGGCGTTAGGTTTACGTCTTAATTCATTGAAGAAAACCTTCTGCAGATCCTTGCCTAAATGCTCTTTTACAGCATCTTCCGCACATTGCTGCATTCGGGAGTCTATGGTAGTGTAAATGCGAAGTCCATCCTTATCGAGGTTGTACTGAGTGCCGTCTGGCTTGAGATTTTTGTTGAGCCAGCCAAAAAGCGGATCGTCCATCCAAAGGGTAGAATCTGCCGAATAGTCCTCCTTCTCTCTATAAGAAGAGGGTTTAGGCTCGTTTGCATTCATATAGCGACGGAGCATATCGCGGTAGTAAGAACCAAGTCCGGCATTGTGGTCCTGTTGCTGATATGAAAGCACAATAGGTATCTGTACTATGGAATCATACTGTGCAGAAGAGAGATAGTTATATTTTTCCATCTGCCTGAGTACGTGGTTGCGGCGTTTTAAAGAATTCTCCGGATTAATGGCAGGATTGTATCTGGTAGGTTTGTTCACCATTCCGATCAGACAGGCACTCTCCTCGACTGTAAGGTCACTCACACCTTTGTCAAAGAATGTGAGGGCCGCCGATTTGATGCCATAGGCATTGCTGCCGAAGAAGATAGCATTGAGATACATCGTCACAATCTCATTCTTTGTGTAGTTGCGCTCTAGCTTTACCGCAGTAATCCACTCTTTTATCTTTATAGTAACAAGTTTGACAAATTTACCGCCTGGGATGCGACTGGAAACTTCCTGGCGGGGATAGAGGGTCTTGGCAAGCTGCTGAGTAATGGTGCTGCCTCCACCCTGACTTTGATCTCCCATAATCAATGTTTTTACCACAACGCGGACAAGCCCCCTGAAGTCTATGCCCGAATGACGGCGGAAACGCGCATCTTCGGTGGAGATGGCAGCATCAACCAAGTGAGGCGGCAAATCTTCAAAGGCAACATATGAACGATTTTCTACGTGATAGGTATTTATGACCTTGCCATCTTCGGAAATTAGTTCCGTTGCAAGGTTGCTCTTGGGGTCTTCGAGCTCCTCAAACGAGGGAATATGTGCAAAAAAGGCCACGCCGGCGACCAGAAGTATGAAAAGTGCGATAGGTGTCAGCACAATCCACCAAAACCACTTCAAAAACCTCTTCCGATTGACCGATTTCTTATTATTTGTCATAAACAAAAATGATTGGACGGTGCAAAAATAGCAATTAAAATTTGGATAATTGGTTTCTTTATCCCTTACTTTGCATTTCAGTTTGAAAAGAATAAGGAATATGGGAGAGAATCTGGTAATTGTTGAGTCGCCTGCCAAGGCAAAGACCATTGAAAAATTTTTGGGAAAAGGTTTTACGGTAAAGTCCAGCTTCGGACATATACGGGATCTAAAGAAAAAAGATCTTGGAATTGACATTGAAAATGGTTTTGAACCCCAGTATGAAGTACCCAAGGATAAGAAAAAAGTGGTCTCCGACCTGGCCGCCGCCGCAAAAAAAGCTGATACGGTGTGGCTCGCATCAGATGAAGACCGCGAAGGGGAGGCTATTGCCTGGCATCTGCTGCAAACATTGAATATTCCGGCAGAAAAAAGTCGCCGTATCGTCTTTCATGAGATTACGAAGAATGCCATACTGAATGCCATAGATAATCCCCGTGACATCGATTCCAACCTCGTTATGGCTCAGCAAGCCCGCAGTGTATTGGATCGTTTGGTGGGATTTGAACTCTCACCTATCCTCTGGAAAAAGATCCAACCCAAACTTTCCGCCGGACGCGTCCAGTCGGTAGCACTGAGGTTGATTGTGGATAGAGAGAGAGAAATTTCTTCATTTGAGGCCCAGCCTTACTTCAGGGTAGAGGGAATATTCATCCCTGAAGGATCCGATACACGCATTAAAGGCGTTCTTGACAAAAGATTCTCTACTATTGAGGAGGCCAAGGCATTCCTCGAACGGTGCAAAGGATACTCTTTTGATATTTCCTCGATAGAGAAAAAGGAGATAACCCGTACTCCTGCGCCTCCCTTTACCACATCGGCGCTCCAGCAGGAGGCCTCCAGAAAACTGGGATTCTCGGTAAGCCAGACGATGGTCATTGCACAACGACTCTACGAGAGCGGACTCATCACCTATATGCGTACCGACTCAACCAACCTTTCCTCTATGGCGCTTGGTACTGCAAAAGAGACCATTACCTCGATGTATGGTGAGGAATACTCTCAACCTCGCAACTATAAAACAAAAAGTAAAGGGGCCCAGGAAGCACACGAGGCTATTCGCCCCACCTATATTTCCAATACCTCAATTGAAGGCAATGCCAACGAAAAGAGACTCTATGCGCTGATCTGGAAGAGGACAATTGCCTCTCAAATGGCTGACGCCCGTCTGGAGAAGACCGACATTACCATCTCAGGAGAGCGTATCAGTGAAAAGTTCATTGTACAGGGCGAACAAATCATATTTGACGGATTCCTAAAGGTATACATCGAAGGACGCGACGATGAGGATGAGAATGAAAAGGCCACTCTGCTGCCCCATCTCACCATCGGACAGAAGATGACTGACGAGAGCATAACTGCTACTGAAAAATTTACTAAGCAACCGCAGCGCTATAGCGAAGCAAGTCTGGTTAGAAAACTTGAGGAACTCGGTATAGGCCGCCCCTCAACATATGCACCAACTATCTCCACTATCCTCCAGAGAGGCTATGTCATCAAGGCTGACAAACCGGGCACTCCCAGGGATTACCGAGAGATCACCCTCAGTAAAGGTATCATATCTTCTACAATTAAGAAGGAAGTTGTCGGTCGCGAAAAAAACAGACTCTGCCCTGAAAACATCGGAATGGTAGTGACTGACTTCCTTTCAGAAAATTTCCCTGATATTCTCGACTATGGTTTTACAGCTAAGGTGGAGGCCGATTTTGACAATATCGCTAAAGGTCTTCTGGTTTGGAATGAAGTCATCAGCGACTTTTACGAACCTTTCCACGAAAAGGTCACCAATGCACTTGAGGAGAGGACCTATACCAATATGGAAAAACATCTCGGTATCGACCCCGCCACCGGAAAACCGGTCACGGCACGCATGGGACGCTTCGGTCCGCTGGTACAGAGAGGCAGCAATGAGGACCCTGATAAACAATTTGTAAGCCTGAAGAGGGGGCAGTTGATAGAGGAAATCACTCTCGGGGATGCACTCCAACTTCTTAAACTCCCTCGCACTATCGGTGAACATAAAGGAAAAGTTGTTACGACAGCCATTGGCCGTTACGGACCCTACATAAAAATAGGCTCGACAAAAGAAGACTCCACATTTATCTCTCTGCCCAAGGAACTTGACCCCTATACAGTAACTATGGATGATGCTGTAAAACTGATTACAGAACATACACGAAAGGAGAGTCAAAAACAGATAGCTGAATTTCCGGAGCACAAGATACAGATACTGAACGGTCGTTACGGACCCTACATAAAACAGGGAAAAAACAACTACAGAATTCCTCGTGGTACCGATCCGTCCACTCTAGATGTTACTGATTGTCTGGCAATTATAGAGAAAGAGGATGCAAAAAAATCAAAATAGGTTACAATTTGTAACCAACATATGATTTTTTTGTATATTTGTGCCCAAAAGCACGATTATGACTACTTACCAAATTGATCATATAGATCAGAAAATTCTCTCATTTCTGGTCAAAAATGCGAGAATGCCTTTTCTTGAGATAGCACGCGAGTGCGGAGTATCCGGGGCAGCCATACACCAGAGAGTTAAAAAAATGGAAAGCATGGGAATCATCACCGGTTCCACTCTATTAGTCAAACCTAAGGCTCTTGGACTTAATGTTTGCGCCTTTGTTGGGGTTTCCCTCTCCCAGGCCAACAGTTATCCGCAGGTCGTTGAGGCTCTCAAGGAGATGTCGGAAGTTGTAGAGTGCCATTTCATAACAGGTAACCACGCACTTTTACTCAAAATATACTGCTTTGACCATGACCATTTGATGGAGATTCTGGTCAACACTATCCAGAATATTCCCAGCGTTATGAAGACTGAAACCTGGGTATCTCTTGATCAGGCGATCGAACGTCAGGTATGGGTAAAGGACTATCCTAACGCTTCTCCCGGAAAATAGCCTGTGCTACTGCCAGATCTTCAGGAGTAGTAATCTTTATATTGCTGCTCAGGCCCTCACAGAGTGATACTTTGTGCCCCAGATATTCTACTACCGAGGCATCGTCGGTAAAAAGGGGGTTATAGGGTTGAGAATAGGCTTCCTTAAGCAATTCCGAATGGAACATCTGAGGAGTCTGCACCAGACGATAACGGGAGCGATCTACCGCTGTCGATGTTCCTTCAGATCCAATTTCGCGTAGCGACTCCACAGGTTGGATTACAGGCACCAGTGCTTCGCACTCCTCCATTTTTTCGAACATTGACCTTATAAAATCCGATGTAACAAAGGGACGGACTCCATCATGAACTGCCACAATTACTCCATCCGGAACATACTTAAGAGCATTCTGCACGGAATGAAATCTTGTAATGCCGCCGGACGGCATGATATAGCGCCCTAAAAAACCGGTACGGTTACAATACTCCTTCCAGTACTCCTTCTCTCCGGAAGGCAACACCACGATGATATTGATGTCATCAAAACTCTCCATAAAGCGTTCAATGGTGTGTCTGAGAATTGGTTTCCCCTCAATCTCAATGAATTGTTTGGGGATATCGTATCCCATTCTCGACCCCAGTCCACCGGCGAGTATTATGGCATAATAGCGTCTATTCATTTCCTTTAAAAATTATACTACAAAAATAGCCGAAAATCCCGTTATTATTACTAAATTTGCTTGATATTTTCAACTTAATCTATTTGCCTGTAAATGCATACCGAAAATTGTACCAGAAAGATTAGAAGAGCGCTGATTTCAGTATACAGCAAAGATGGTATAGAGGAGATAGCCCGTGAACTCGTTGCTTGTGGCGTGGAACTGGTCTCTACAGGGGGGACATTTACATTTCTGAAAGAGGCAGGACTGAATGTTACAGCAGTTGAAGAGATTACCTCCTATCCTTCCATCCTCGGAGGCAGGGTAAAAACGCTTCACCCCAAAATCTTCGGAGGAATTCTCTATCGCAGGGAACATCTTCAGGATTTAGGAGAAATTGAGCAGTATGACATACCTCCTTTTGACCTGGTAATCGTAGATCTCTATCCCTTTGAGAAATATGTGCAAATGGGTGCAACTCCTGAAGAGATTATTGAAAAAATAGATATTGGAGGTATTTCACTTATAAGAGCGGCCGCCAAGAATTACCGTGACGTAATCATCGCCTCCTGCAAAGAGGCCTACGGTCCGCTGCTTCATTTACTCAAGACTAAGCATGGTGAGAGCGATATTGAAGATCGCAGGTCATTTGCCAGACAGGCATTCCATACCTCATCTTATTACGATACCCAGATCTTCAACTGGTTCAATAGGGACAACGCTTATTCGATGCCCCTGCGTTATGGCGAAAACCCTCACCAGCAGGCAAAATTTACCGGTTCGAGGGAGTCTCTGCCGAAACAGTTACACGGTAAGGAGATTTCCTACAACAATCTGCTCGACATCGAGGCCGCAGTAGAGCTCATGTATGACTTTTCCGACCCTACGGTAGCCATCATAAAGCACAATAACGCCTGTGGATGCGCTACACGCGGCACCATCCCCGAGGCCTGGAAAGATGCCCTTGCAGGTGATCCCATATCGGCTTTCGGCGGTATCATAATTGCCAACGGACTTATTGATGAGGAATGCGCACAAGAGATCAACAAGATATTTTTCGAAGTGATTATAGCTCCGGAGTTCTCTTTCGGGGCACTTGAAATATTAAAGTCTAAGAAAAACAGAATTATCCTCCTTGATAACGGAATAAGGCCCTCGGCTAAAAAGTTCCGTTCGCTGTTAGGCGGCATTCTCGTCCAGGATAGGGACGAAAAGACAGAAAGTCCCGAAGAGCTCAGAACTGTAACCACTCTCGCTCCTACGACAAGACAGGTGGAGGATTTGCTTTTTGCCAACAAAATGGTCAAACATTCAAAGTCCAACGCTATAGTGCTCGCCAAAGACTCCATGCTACTGGCTAGTGGCATCGGACAGACTTCCAGAGTAGATGCACTCAAACAGGCTATCGCCAAGGCCAGATCATTTGGATTTGACCTCAACGGCGCGGTAATGGCTTCTGATGCCTTTTTCCCTTTCCCGGACTGTGTTGAAATAGCACAAGAGGCCGGTATCGTCGCTGTAATACATCCGGGAGGCTCTATCAGGGATCAGGAGAGTATTGACTGGTGTAACGCCAACGGAATGGCTATGGTCACCACAGGATTCAGACATTTCAAACATTGATAACGATATAGTTTTACAAGATATATGGTATTTTCATTTTTAACACAGGAACTCGCTATTGACCTTGGCACTGCCAATACCGTCATATTTATGAATGACAAAAAAATCATCGACGAACCCTCAATTGTCGCTGTCGATAATCTTACGGGAAAAGTCCTCGCCGTTGGCACTAAGGCCAAACAGATGCAGGGGAAAGAGAGCAAGGGCGTGAGGACTATCAGACCGCTTAAGGAGGGAGTGATTGCAGATTTCGACAGTTCGGAGCAGATGATAAGGGAGTTTATCAAGATGATCAATACCCGCCGGTCTTTCTTTTCGCCGAGTCTCAAGATGGTGGTCTGCATTCCTTCCGGCAGCACTCCTGTTGAGATACGTGCAGTTAGAGATGCTGCAGAACATTCAGGCGGACGTGACGTATATCTTATATTCGAACCAATGGCAGCCGCTCTTGGAGTGGGTATTGATGTTACAGCCCCTTCGGGGAATATGATTGTAGATATCGGAGGAGGTACCACAGAGATTGCTGTTATTTCACTGGGGGGCATCGTTGCCGACTCCAGCATTAAGGTAGCAGGCGACCAATTTACATATGAAATCCAGCAATATATGCGCCAGCAGCACAATATAAAAATTGGAGAGAAGACTGCAGAAGAGATTAAAATCAACATCGGAGCAGCCATTTCCGATCTTGACGAACCTATCGAACCCTATAAGGTTAGCGGTCCAAACCTGATGACAGTGCTCCCCATCGAGACTACGGTAACTCCGCAGGAGATTGCTCATTGTCTTGACAAATCACTGGTAAGAATCGAATCGGCGATAATGTCAGTACTCGAGCAGACTCCACCGGAGCTCTACAGTGATATCGTACACAAGGGTATCTATCTCACTGGTGGCGGAGCCTTACTCAGAGGTCTGGATAAACGTCTGTTTAAGAAAATTAATATTCCTTTCCACGTGGCTGAGGACCCCCTCAGAGCTCCGGCCAGAGGAACTTGCATTGCACTTAAGAACTGTACATCGTTCAACTTCCTGATGCGATGAGGAGAAACTCCCGCCTCATAAAGATATTCCTGTCTATTGCGTTGTTTCTGCTTCTGGAGGGCATTTCAGTCATACTGATTACCAACAACAGCATAATTCAAAAATACAGGATTATGGCGGTCACCAGATCGGTACAATCCTTCTTCTGGAAACAAGGGGAAAGTGTACGTTATTTTCTCAACTATAAAAACGAAAACCAGTTGCTTGAAGCTGAGAACAGGCTTCTAAAGGAGCGTATATCTATCCTTATGAAATATCTTGATGATGTTAGCACAGAAGAGGTTATCGCCGGCACCTTGGGCAAGGGGGACTATACATTTATACCGGCTACCATCGTCAAGAATTCCATCAACAAGCAACACAACTACATTATACTGAACGTAGGATCAAACAACGGTGTAGAGGAGGGAATGGGGGTCATTACTTCTTGGGGTATAGTTGGTATAGTCGAGGCGGTTTCGCCACGTATCAGTTATGTTTCCTCATTTCTCAACACCTCCCAAAGTGTTAGTGCCAAGATTGTTTCCAATAATGTTTTCGGTCCGATGGTCTGGACCGGAGTTGGCAACAAAGCGGTAGTACGGGAAATTCCCATTCATACGGAAGTATATCTCGGAGATACCATTTCCACTAGCGGTTATTCCGCTATATTTCCTCCGGATATCCCGATTGGTATAGTTACATCTATCGATGAGGTCAATGGAGTAGCATTGGAACTTGGTGTGGAAATGTTCCAGAATTTCAGGGCACTACGTCTGGTAGACGTTGTAATAAATAATTACGGAAAAGAGATAAAGATGATCGAGGATGAGAGGGAATAACAACATATCGCTTTGGGGGTTGATTGCCGTGATGATGATCATCCAGATTATCATCTGTGATTACATCTATACCGGCCCCTATATTCATCTGACGCTCTTGCCATTGATCATCCTCTCAATTCCTTCTGAGACCAGCTATCCCAAACTTGCGCTGATAGCATTTGCAGTCGGCCTCATAATTGATTTGGTATCAGACGGAATACTGGGTCTCAACTCTGCAGCGGCCGTAATGACAGCCACCTTTGTGAAACCGATAAGTTATACAACAATCAATCGTGACAGGAGTGACAAACTTGAGCGACTGACCCTTAACGATGTCGGATTCTTCAGATATTTCAGGTATTCGTCATATCTGACACTGGTATTTCTTGTCACATATATTTTATTTGACTGTGCAGGCTTTAGACCGGTATCATTTATATTGGTGCGTATAGCCCTGAGTTATGTTGCAAATATTATAATAATTCTCTTTGTCAGTGTTACACTGCTCAACAAGCGTTACTGATGGCAATCTCTCGGCAAAGAAAAAATGTGCTTTTATTCTCCATCATCATCGTCTTTACGGTGATTGTGGTAAGGCTCTTCTATATCCAAATCATAAGTAAATATTACCGCATCAACGCCGAGAATAATGCTCTTAAATATGAAACACTCTACCCCGCCAGAGGACTAATTCTGGATCGCAACGGAGAGATTCTTGTCTCAAACAAAATTACCTATGATATTATGGTGACACCCGTAGAGGTAACACCTTTCGACACACTGGAATTTTGCTCGATATTCGGCATAGATACCTCATTTGTAAAATCAAAATTTCGTGAATATCGCAAATATCGTAGCAGGATAGGCTTTCAGACACTTCCTTTTATCAAACAGGTTTCCGGTGAACATTACAATATCTTCATCGAAAAACAGTACAAGTTTCCCGGATTTTCCGGCACTCCCAGAACTATACGTACCTACCCATACAACGCCGGAGGCAATCTCTACGGATATATCTCCGAAGTGGATGCCTCCTATATTAAGAACAACCCAGGCTACAAACAAGGCGACTATGCAGGAAGGACCGGCATGGAGATGGCCTACGAGGAACAACTCAGGGGAGAAAAGGGTTACAACATCTACCTCCGCGATGCACACAACCGTATTAAAGAGCGTTACGAAGAGGGAGAATATGACAAAGTTGCTGTGGCGGGAAAAGATGTTACAAGCACTATCGATGCCATACTCCAGGCATACGGCGAGGAACTGATGCAAAACAAAGTGGGCTCTCTGGTGGCGATAGAACCCTCAACCGGAGAAATCCTCACGATGGTTTCCAGTCCCGGTCTTGAGGCCTCAAAACTGGCAGAAATCAATAAATATTACCAAGAAATAGTTACTGACCCCTACAAGCCTATGTTTAATCGTGCGGTTATGTCACCGCAGCCTCCGGGGTCCGTTTTCAAACTTGTCAACGGCCTGATAGGTCTCCAGGAAGGAGTAATCACTCCTTCCTCCGCCTATTCTTGCCATGGCGCTTATACAGTCGGCAACCTTAGAGTGGGATGCCACGGACACCCCTCTCCCCTTGACTTCAGGCACTCGATAATGATGTCTTGCAACACATATTACTGCTATGTGTTCCGGGCAATCCTTGACAACCCGAAATATGAAAGCATTCGCGATTCCTTTACAAAATGGAAAGAATATGTGGAAAGTTTCGGATTTGGGGTAAAACTGAATACAGACATCCCTTCCGAGCAGGCCGGCACTATGCCCACTGCCGAATGGTACGACAGACTACATGGTAAAAACCGTTGGAGATCCCTCTCTATTATCTCCCTGGCTATCGGACAGGGCGAGATTGGCTCAACTCCACTGCATCTGGCCAATCTGGCGGCAACAATTGCCAACCGCGGCTGGTATTACATTCCACATCTACAGAAAGATATGCCTGATAACCCCATCGACTCCCGCTTCACAGAGCGTCACTATACGATGGTGGATACCACCTGGTTTGAGTATGCAGCGGAAGGTATGTATCTTGCAGTTAACGGTGGGCCCGGAGCTACCGGACGACTTGCCAGTGTACCAGGACTGGATATTTGCGGAAAAACCGGCACGGCTCAGAATCCACACGGTAATGACCACTCAGTATTCATCTGCTTTGCCCCGAAAGATGATCCAAAGATTGCAGTGGCAGCATATATCGAGAATGCCGGTTTCGGAAGTACCTGGGCTTGTCCCATCTCAGCCCTCCTTGTGGAGAAATACCTCAACGGAGAAATATCCGAAGGGAGAAAATGGCTTGAAACCAATATGATGAATGGATACCTGCTCGACAGGGTAAATGTCAGGAGGAGATAAGCGGTGGGAAGATCAATCTATAGAAAACTCGACTGGACAATAATCACCTGCTATATCGTGCTGGTGCTTTTTGGGTGGATAAATATCTATTCGTCACTCTATCAAGAGGGTGCTTCCATATTCGACTTCTCGATGGAATACGGAAAGCAGATCATCTGGATCGGAAGTTCGGTAGTACTGGCACTCCTGATACTCTTTGCCCTGCCTCCCAAGATTTACATTGGCTTCGCCTGGTGGCTATACGCATTAATGGCAGTGCTACTGGTCGCGGTTATTTTTATCGGAGCCAATATCAAGGGCTCTCACAGCTGGCTGCAGATAGGCAGTATGAGAGTGCAACCGGCAGAGTTTTCCAAAATCACAACCTCTCTGGCACTGGCCCATCTGATGAGCAGCAAATTTGACTTCAGTTTTAAAAATAAGTCTGATGCTCTCAAGGCATTCCTGGTTCTCTTATTGCCGATGTTAACAATAATTTTGGAGAGAGAAACAGGTACAGCGCTGGTCTATCTGGGATACCTGCTGATGTTTTACCGTGAGGGAATGTCGGGATGGATTCTGATTTTGGGATTATCGGTAATTGGCATATTTATAATGACCCTCATCTTTTCACCATATATTTCTATTTTGATAGTGGTGGGACTGGTAACTGTTCTCGCATCGCTTGTTGCACGCAAAAAGTGGGTGATGGCTGTAATTGTGCCGATAGTAGTGCTGCTGGGGTTTATTCCCTCACTCATCAGTGGTACAGCAAGTGCAGAGAAACCCACTACTGAGATCGTTTCTGTAGAAATCGATGCGGAGGATTCCGTTGAAGAATCGACTTCAATTACGGATTTTGAGCAAGTTTCCTCTAAAAATGAGAATCCCAGGGCAGTTGCCCTAAAGAAATTTTTCAGCAAGTTCCCTGTGGAAATATGGCTGGTTTTCCTTCTGGCACCCTTCATACTCGGATTTCTTATACATTCACTGGTAAAGCGGCAAACGATATTGCGCAACGCGATGCTAAGCATGATTTTGGGCATTTGTTTGGTGTTTTCGGTAGATTTTGTCTTTGACAAGGTTCTAAAAGATCACCAGAGAGGACGTATAGAGGTGCTTTTAGGTATGAAGGAAGATCCTATGGGGGACGGTTACAATGTCCACCAATCGATGATTGCCATTGGATCGGGAGGATTCTTCGGTAAAGGTTTCCTGCGAGGTACGCAGACTCGCTTTGATTTTGTTCCGGAACAGACTACGGATTTCATTTTTTGTACCATAGGGGAGGAATGGGGATTTGCAGGATCTCTTGCGGTCCTGGCGGTATTTCTGGTATTACTAATACGGCTTATAAATTCCGCTGAAAAACAACGGGACCGTTTTATTCGCATATACGGCTATTGTGTGGCCTCCATTCTGCTGATGCATATTCTCATCAACGTAGGGATGACAATAGGCCTGATGCCCGTAATTGGCATTCCATTGCCTTTTGTAAGTTATGGGGGCAGCAGTCTTTGGGGATTCACTATTTTGCTCTTCATTTATGTGCGTCTGGATCTGGAAAGATGGAGGTAATAGCCAATTGGAAAAGAAATAATAACTAACTACCTTTGTTGAATTGACAACTATTTTAAAAATATAAAACATGCCACTCAAATTCGTTGACAGACATAATGGTCCGAGAGATTTCCAGGAAAAACAGATGTTGGAAACACTCGGAGTATCATCGCTTGATGAACTGATAAAACAGACCGTTCCCGAAGACATTCTTCTAAAAGAGCCTCTGGCTCTGGATCCCGCTCTCTCCGAACATGAATACACAGCACGTTTAAAAGCGACCGCTGCCCTAAACAAACCTTTCCGCTCAATGATAGGAATGGGCTATTACGGCACGGCTGCACCTGCTGTTATCATACGTAACATTTTAGAGAATCCCTCCTGGTATACATCTTACACTCCTTATCAGGCGGAGATTTCACAAGGCCGTCTTGAGGCCCTGATCAATTTTCAGACAATGATCTCCTCCCTGACAGGATTCGGTCTCTCCAACTGCTCAATGCTGGACGACGCCACAGCGGCAGCTGAAGCTATGAGGATGATGTATGAACTTCGCAGTCGTGATGCGGTAAAAGCAGGCAAAAATGTACTCTTTGTTGACAATAATATCTTCCCTCAGGTGCTTTCAGTACTTGAGACAAGAGCAGACGCCCTCGACATTGAAATAGTACTAGGAGACTATGCTGAGTTCCCATTTGACGAAAAATGCTACGGAGCAATTCTCCAGTATCCTGCTGCAAACGGCGAAGTCAGGGATTATAGTTCATTCTGTGCCAAGGCTCATGAAAAGGGCATTCTGGTAACCGCATATTGCGATCTTCTGGCTCTTGCTCTGCTCAAGGAACCCGCTGCATGGGGGGCTGATATAGCAGTAGGCACAGCCCAAAGATTCGGACTTCCGATGGGCTTCGGTGGCCCTACTGCCGGCTTTATGGCCACTTCAGATAAATTCAAACGCAATATTCCCGGTCGTATAGTTGGCGTTTCAGTAGATCGTCACGGCAACCCAGCAGTGCGCCTTGCACTTCAGACACGCGAACAGCATATTAAAAGGGAGAGAGCTACATCCAACATTTGCACCGCCACAGCACTGATGGCTACGATGGTGGGAATGTTTGCACTATATCATGGTCCAAAAGGCATCCGTAACATAGCGCTTAATGCTTACGGCCATGCTCATGCCGTAGCTGATCTGCTCCGTAAAAACGGTTACATACTGGCTGCAGAGAACTTCTTCGATACCATTGAAATCATCGCAGCGGAAGGCATAGAATTTAACCCTGCACAAATCAACCACAGAGCTGAAGAAGCGGGCATCAACTTCTGCTATACCTCTGACAACACCATAATCATAAGCTTTGACGAACTCTCCAATCATGAGGAAGCTTCTCTCATCGGAGGCATTTTCGGCTGCGTAGATCTCTGCCCGGGCATTCCCAAAGAGCCTACGTTTATGAAGAGAGAAACACCTATCCTGACCTCCGAAATTTTTAGCAAATACCACTCTGAGACGGATATGATGCGCTACATCAAGAAACTTGAGCGTCGCGACATCTCCCTCACCCACTCTATGATCCCTCTTGGCAGTTGCACAATGAAGCTTAATGCAGCAGTAGAAGTGATGCCTATGAGCTGGAGTGAATTTGGCAATGTACACCCATTCGCACCAACTGACCAGGTAGAAGGCTCGCTACAGGTAATAAAGGAATTAGAGCGTGACCTTGCAACAATTACCGGACTGGACGGCTGCTCACTTCAGCCCAATAGCGGTGCTGCAGGAGAGTTTGCAGGACTTATGACCATCCGTGCATATCATCATGCAAATGGTGAAGCGCATCGTAATATTATTATTATCCCCACCTCTGCTCACGGCACCAACCCTGCTTCCGCAGCGATGGCAGGCTACAACATTGTACTTGTAGGCTGTGATGATAAGGGAAATATTGATGTTGAAGAACTTCGCGAAAAGGCAGTCGCCAACCGCGACAACCTGGCCGGAATAATGATTACCTATCCCTCTACCCACGGTGTATTTGAGGTAAAAATCCGTGAAATCTGCGATATAATTCACGAAAACGGCGGTCAGGTCTATATGGACGGTGCCAATATGAATGCACAGGTAGGTATTACCAATCCCGGTTATATCGGTGCCGATGTGTGCCATCTCAACCTTCACAAGACCTTCGCAATGCCTCATGGTGGCGGTGGTCCTGGTGTGGGCCCTATTTGTGTGGCAAAACACCTCACTCCCTATCTCCCCGGGCACCCGGTGCTTCCTGAGTGCGGTGGAGTCAATATGACCGCAGTTTCTGCAGCTCCCTACGGTAGCCCTCTGCTGCTCCCCATCACTCACGCTTACATCAAATTACTTGGGGCTGACGGACTTCGTAAGGCCACTGAAATCGCTATCCTAAATGCCAATTATATGGCTTCGAAACTGGAGCCGGAACTTAAAACTCTCTATACAGGTGCTAAAGGCCGTGTGGCCCACGAGTGTATTGTCGACTTCCGACACTTCCGTTCAGAATACGGGGTGGATGCAACGGATATAGCAAAACGTCTTATGGACTTCGGGTTCCATGCACCGACCCTCTCATTCCCCGTACACGAAACACTGATGGTAGAACCTACAGAAAGCGAATCTCTCCCTGAACTCGACAGATTTATAGAGGCACTGAAGTATATCGTAGCCGAATGTGAAGATATTAAAGCCGGCCGTCTTGACAAGGATGACAACCCCGTTAAAATGGCGCCACACACAGTTTGTGAGGTGTGCGCAGACGAGTGGTCACACCCTTATAGCCGCAAACAGGCCGCATACCCTCTCGAGTGGATCCGTGATAATAAGTTCTGGCCACATGTTGCACGTGTTGACAACGGTTATGGAGACCGCAATCTTGTAACTACGGTGTAGTTACAAGAGATGCGGGGTACGAGTTCAGCGGTGCGGGGGCGATTTCCGCGGTAAACCCCGCAACTCGCAACCCGAACCTCGCAACACGCAAAAATGGCTCTCGTTGATATTGCGTCAGCGAGGGCTTCTTTTTCGTGCATTATGGAGTTAAAAGCAATCCCAGGGTTAATAGATAACAGCAAACTTCTAAAGATTGTATGTGCAACGTTTTGTCCGTTTTTTACATCTATACAATATAAGATCTCTTGTCGCACAATTTTTAATCAGTGATGGAAGTGTTTCGTGAGTAAATGCGTATAATATATTAGACAGAAGTTATTATATTTAAAATTCTCAGTATACTATAAATCATGAAAACGAAATTATTACTATTCATGATGCTTGCCACCCTACTTATAGGGGCTGGGTGTGAGAAAGAATGCGGAAATACAAATACTTGTTACTATTATGCTAAGTCTGATTTTGTGAAAAAAATCGATAATGTAAATGGGGTAATTATTTATTATGAAGAAATAAATCGATACATTATTTCTATAAAAGAGGAAGATATTAATAATTTAAATATTCAAGAATGGAATTCTAAAGGACATAGTTCAGATTATATTTACATCCCTTATGTAGACTTGCCGAGAGAGAATAAGGAAAATGGTCAAAAAGTTATTATAGTAAGCGGAGAGTTATACTCATGTTATCCAATACTACCGGCACCGGAGTACAAAATACATTTTAGGGGATATTTGTTGAAAAATTATACAATAGAGAAAAAATGAAAAGAATTCATCTGTTTCTAATTTCAGCCTTAATGCTGCTTAGTTTTTCAGGATGTGAGAAAGAAGAACCGCAGGAATCTTATTTTGAACTCGGTGCAAAAGAATATTATTTGGTCGGAGATAATGAAAAAATATTTCTTTATGAAATTGTTGGGAGGTTTGTTGTTCAATTAGATACCACTCATGTTTTTGAAACTACATTTCGCAAATTGAAAGAAAATCCGGAAATAGAATATATAAATACTTTTATTAAAGAGGATTAACTTGTGATTGTCCAGAGCACATTATCACTTCGTAAGATTAAACGACTACCCGCCGTAATCAACGCCATGCCCGCTTATACTATTGACAAGCGTACACCGAATTATCTAACCGGTGAGGTGCTTTTGGGGTTAAAGAAAGGATATTCAATTGATGACGTCCGCTATATATTTAAAAATAAGGCAGTTGTCAAGACAGAGGGAAAGTATGATGATTATGTCTTACATGTTAAGGATTGGGAAAATATTTTTGATTTAAGTCACACCTTATATCATAATGAGAAGGTATCCTATTGTCATCCCAATATGACAGCTGATCTGGTACTGCACTAATTATTTTTATTGATCTGTCAGAAGTTACATAAACCCCGCATATTGTACCACATACTCAGAACTCAGTAAAAAAGAAGATGACCGAAAATTCGATCATCTCCTTTTTTACGTCACTCTTACAAGCTATGCGTTACCGGTCTTTCTGGGAGCGGTGACTTTCTTGGCAGGAGCTTTTGTTGCTACCTTACCGGTGCTCTTTGGAGCTGCCTTGGGGGTGGCTTTTGAAGCTGTTTTAGGGGCTGATTTTGGGGCAGCTTTTTTAGCAGTCGACTTGGCTGCCTTTGGAGATTTTTCTGCTACCTCCTCTGTACTAGTCTCTGCGCTCGTCTCTGTGCCAGTTTCCGCAATAGTCTCTACACTCTTCTCCACGCTCTTCCTTGAGCGACTACGACGAGTAGTAGGTTTCTTTACAGTCTCTTTTGCAGGTACATCAGCTTCTAGTACTGCCTTATTGAAGTCCACCAACTCGATATATGCCATATTGGCTCCATCACCTAGACGGAAACCATTTTTAATGATGCGTGTATATCCGCCCGGACGATCAGCAATCTTCGGAGCTACAACACGAAAGAGCTCAGCAACTGCCTCTTTCTGCTTCAAATAGCTGAAAACTATACGGCGTGAGTGTGTTGTATCCTCTTTAGACTTGGTGATGAGCGGTTCAACGTACACTCTCAGGGCTTTGGCCTTTTCGAGAGTGGTCTCAATCCTCTTATGGAGGATTAAAGATGATGCCATGTTGGCAAGCATCGCCTTACGATGTCCGCTCTTGCGTCCTAAACTCTTTACTGATCTATTGTGCCTCATTTTCTTGTGCTTTTATTTCAATATTATACTTAGTGATGTCCATTCCGAAGTTCAGTTTCAATCTATCCATGAGCATATCAATCTCATCGAGAGATTTCTTACCGAAGTTTCTGAATTTCATCAAATCTGTCCTCTGATGACCAACCAGGTCGGCAAATGTCTCAATATTTGCGGCTTTCAAGCAGTTGAGTGCCCTTACTGATAGTTCCATATCGGAGAGCTTGGTGAGAAGTATATGACGCATACGCATTGACTCCTCATCAAGTTGCTTGTTATCTTGCTCTACTGCAGTCTCGAGAGTAATCTTCTCATCAGAAAAAAGCCAGAAATGCTGAATCAGGATAGTGGCTGCCTCTGTTAGGGCATCCTTCGGATGAATTGAACCATCTGTAGTGACCTCAATGTTGAGTTTCTCGTAGTCAGTCTTTTGTTCAACACGCCAGTCTTCAACAGAGTATTTCACATTTTTAATAGGAGTGAAAATCGAGTCAATCGCAATTGTTCCTAAAGGAGCATTATCCACTTTATTTTCTTCCGAAGGGACATAGCCTCTTCCTTTGCCGATCCTCATCTCTATGTTGAGCTTAACTGAAGGCTCCATTGAGCAGATGTGAAGATCGGGATTTAAGACTTTAAAAGAGGATAAACTCTTGGAAATATCTTCAGCAGTAAATTCTTGCTTACCACTAACAGTCACGTTTACCACCTCACTGTCAACATCGTCTATCATCCTTCTGAGGCGAACCTGTTTTAGGTTGAGAATAATGTCAACAACGCTCTCAATAACACCGGGTATCGTGTCAAATTCGTGACTTACACCGTCGATTCTTATTGAGGTGATGGCAAAGCCTTCCAAAGAAGAGAGCAGTATACGACGGAGAGCATTACCCACGGTTATACCATATCCTGGTTCCAAAGGACGGAATTCGAATCTACCGAAGGTATCTGTTGCGTCAAGCATTATTACCTTATCCGGTTTTTGAAATGCTAAAATTGCCATACTGTTTAAATTTTATTAGTGTTTACGCTATAAGCAAAGATTACTTCGAATACAACTCTACTATAAGTTGCTCGTTAATGTTTTCAGGCACTTCGCTTCTTAAAGGAACGTTTGTATACTTACCCTGAAGTTTTGCGGCATCCCACTCAAGCCAGGAGAAGTTGCCGGCAGAGTTTGAAAGACTATCCTGGATAACTTCAAGGCTCTTTGAACGCTCACGTACTCCTATGGTTTCACCGGGTCTTACAATGGTTGAAGGGATATTGCAAACCTCTCCGTTGCGGGTAATGTGGCAATGTGTCACAAGCTGTCTTGCAGCAGCCCTCGTAGGAGCTATACCCAGACGATAAACCAGATTGTCGAGACGGGACTCGAGCAGGAGAATGAGGTTCTCACCTGTTTGGCCTTTCATCCTATGTGCTTTACCATAGAGGTTACGGAATTGTCTTTCGAGAAGACCATAGGTGTATTTCACTTTCTGTTTCTCAGCGAGCTGAATACCGTACTCTGAGGTTTTTTTACGTTTTCTAGCCTGTCCGTGCTGTCCCGGAGGATAATTCTTTTTCTCAAACTGTTTATCCGGACCAAAGATAGGCTCTCCAAATTTGCGGGCTATTTTAGTTCTGGGCCCTATATATCTTGCCATATTATTCTATTATTGCTTTAAGGTTGTTATGATTATACTCTGCGGCGGCCTTTGGGGCGGCAACCATTGTGTGGCAGAGGAGTAACATCAACAATCTCGGTAACTTCAATACCTGCTCCGTGTATGGTGCGGATTGCAGACTCACGTCCTGCTCCCGGACCCTTTACATATGCCTTAATCTTGCGTAATCCGAGATCATACGCAACCTTGGCGCAATCTTGAGCGGCTACCTGAGCTGCATAGGGAGTGTTTTTCTTGGACCCCCTAAAACCCATCTTACCTGCTGATGACCAACTAATTACCTGACCGGTGCTGTTGGTGATTGTAACGATCACGTTGTTGAAAGTCGACGAAATATGAGCTTGACCATAAGCGTCAACTTTAACAACTCTCTTTTTGCTTGTTGTTTGTTTTTTTGCCATAATTCAAATCTCTTATTTGGTTGCTTTCTTCTTATTTGCAACAGTCTTCTTACGACCCTTGCGTGTACGTGCATTGTTCTTGGTACTCTGACCGCGTACGGGAAGACCGATACGGTGACGGATACCTCTATAACATCCGATGTCCATCAGACGTTTGATGTTCAATTGAACAGATGAGCGAAGCTCTCCTTCAATTTTGTACTCATTAGCAATCTTTGTACGGATTGCTGTAATCTGGTCGTCATTCCAGTCCTTGACCTTGGTGTCAAGATCAATATCAAGATCTGTAAGGATCTTTTTAGCAGAACTGCGACCAATACCGAAGATATAGGTCAAACCTATCTCTCCGCGTTTGTTGTTCGGTAAATCAACTCCGGCTATACGTGCCATAATCTATTTTTTACTTTATTGTTATTACAAATTAAAAAATTATCCCTGGCGCATTTTGAATTTCGGATTCTTCTTGCAAATTACATACAAGCGACCTTTGCGCTTTACAATTTTACAATCCTCACTACGCTTCTTTATGGATGCTTTTACTTTCATTTGTGTAAGTTTTATTATTTATATCTGAAAGAAATTCTTCCTTTAGTCAAATCATACGCAGACATCTCAACCCTTACCCTGTCTCCCGGCAATATTCTGATATAATGCAGACGCATTTTACCCGAAATATGAGCGGTGATTACGTGTCCGTTATCGAGTTCTACTCTGAACATCGCGTTGGATAGAGCTTCAATTACTGTTCCTTCTTGTTCTATAGCTTGTTGTTTTGGCATATTATAACAATTACGTAAGTTTTGACTTGTGGTTATTAGTTAGTTTCAATAAATTCAAATGTTGATAAGATCTCCGGAGTACCCTTTCTGATTGCAACCATCAGCTCAAAATGTGCCGATTTCCTGCCGTCAACGGTGCGTACTGCCCAACCATTCTCATCCAGGTAAACTTCCCTGCCTCCTGCATTGACCATCGGCTCTATGCAAATGACCATACCTTCTTGAAGTTTGACACCTCTGCCTCTGCGTCCATAATTTGGCACCTCGGGGCTTTCGTGGAGATTGCGGCCGATAGCATGACCGACCATCTCTCTGACCACTGAAAAACCGAGACTTTCCACATAGAACTGGACGGCAAATCCGATGTCGCCTGTTCGATTGCCGCTGACTGCCTTTTCTATACCCAGATAGAGAGATGCTTTAGTGGCTTCGAGAAGCCTCGCGTCCTCATCGCTTATCTTTCCGACAGCGAAGGTATAAGCGGAGTCACCGTTGAATCCCCTGTATTTGGTACCGCAATCAACAGATACGATATCACCTTCCTGTAATTTGTAGTCTGAGGGAAATCCGTGGACTACCGTATCGTTGAGAGAGACACACAAGGTAAAGGGAAAACCTCCGTAACCCAAGAATCCCGGCTCTGCTCCCGCCTCTCTGATATATTTCTCCGCAATGAAATCCAACTCTTTGGTTGTAATCCCCGGAGCAATATGTCGCCCGACCTCTGCCAAAGTCTTGGAAACCAAAAGGGCGTTTTCCCTAATGATTACCAACTCTTCTTCGGTTTTGGACTTTGTCATACTCTAAAGAACTTATCAATATAAATTACATACCCGAACGGCCTCTGAGACGTCCCGTCTTCATCAAACCGTCGTAGTGACGCATTAGTAAGTGACTCTCGATCTGTTGGAGGGTATCCAGGATTACACCCACGAGGATCAACAATGATGTTCCACCGTAGAATGATGCAAACTGATTATTTACTCCAAGCATCATCGCAAATGCCGGCAAAATAGCTATGATTGCCAGGAAAACAGAACCTGGAAGCGTAATGCGCGACATTATTGTGTCAATGTACTCAGCGGTCTTTCTTCCCGGCTTCACGCCTGGAATAAATCCGCCATTCTTCTTCATTTCTTCTGCCATGTTGGTCGGGTTTACTGTAATAGCGGTGTAGAAATACGTAAACAGAACAACCATCAACGCAAAGACGAAGTTGTACCAGAAACCGGCTGTGTTGGACATTACAGCCGCAAAGCCTTTAGTGGCATTGAAGTTTGAGAATATGAGCGGAAAAATCATCAAAGCCTGCGCAAAGATAATCGGCATTACACCGGCAGCATTTATCTTTAGCGGGATATACTGACGCACTCCGCCATATTGCTTGTTACCAATAACACGTTTGGCATATTGAACGGGAATCTTGCGTACTGCCTGCACGAGAGCGATAGCAGCAACGAAAACAAGGAAGAGTATCAATAGTTCGACGATAAACATAAGAATACCGCCTCCTGTAGAGTTTAACTTTTCCGAGAATTCGATCCACAACGCCATCGGAAGGCGCGCAACAATACCCACCATGATGATCAGGGAAATACCATTACCAATGCCGCGGTCTGTAATTCTTTCACCCAACCACATAACGAACATCGTACCTCCAATCAGCACCATTGTGACAAAAATTCCGTACCATCCTCTGCCGATTGTGGCGACAAATGCCTCCGGAGGAAGCTGGTTGGTAAGGTTTGCAATATAGGCCGGACCTTGAATTAACAAGATCAGAATTGTAAGGTAACGTGTATATTGATTCATTTTTCTACGTCCACTCTCACCTTCACGCTGTAGACGCTGGAAGAAAGGGAGCATCACAGCTAAAAGCTGAATAACGATGGAAGCAGAAATATAAGGCATAACACCCAATGCAAAGATTGAAGCGTTACCAAAGGCACCACCGGAGAACATGTTCAACAGTCCCAGAAGGCCTTCTGAAGCCTGGCTCTGCAAGTTTGCAAGCTGAGTTGCATCAATACCGGGAAGAACGATATAACTTCCTAAACGGTAAATCACAATCAGTCCTAACGTATAGAGAATTCTCTTACGGAGCTCTTCAATCTTGAAGATGTTTGCTATTGTCTGGAAAAATCTTTTCATGCCGATCAGATTTTATTAGCAGTCCCACCGGCGTCTTCAATTTTCTTAATAGCGGAAGCAGAAAACGCATTGGCAGTAACATCAAGTTTAGCGGTAAGCTCGCCATTGCCCAGGATCTTCACTAGATCGTTTTTGCCGGCGAGACCTATCGAAATCATTGTATCAATATCAACAGCAGTAAGATTGTGTTTCTCACAAGCTGCCTGAAGAGATGACAGATTGACTGCCTTATACTCTATTCTGGTCGGATTATTAAAGCCGAACTTGGGAAGGCGTCTCTGTATAGGCATCTGACCGCCTTCGAAACCGGCCTTACGAGAGTAACCGGAGCGTGATTTAGCACCGTTATTACCACGGGTGGCTGTCTTACCACGACCTGAGCCGGGGCCACGGCCTACACGCTTCACTCTTCCTTTTGAACCTACTGCGGGTTTAAGTGTATTCAATTTCATCTTTATTCCTCCTTTACTTTACCTCTTCAACTTTAACAAGGTGAAGAACTTTTTCAATCATACCTTTGGTAACAGGTGTAAGCTCCACCTCTACAGTGTGATGCATCCTGCGTATACCCAGAGAGACAAGGTTTGCGATCTGTCTCTCTGTCGCGCCACTGCGACTCCTGATTTGAGTAACTCTTACTTTAGTCATTATATTCTTCCTCCTTATCCGTTAAATACCCTACTCATCGGAATACCACGGAGCCCGGCAACAGTATATGCATCACGCAGCTCTGTAAGGGCGGCTATAGTGGCCTTTACCAAGTTGTGAGGATTTGATGAACCTTTAGATTTTGCAAGAACATCGTGGATACCCACGGAGTCAAACACAGCGCGCATAGCACCACCTGCCTTTACTCCTGTTCCGGGAGCTGCAGGCTTCATGAATACTCTTGCTCCGCCATATTTAGCTGACTGCTCATGGGGAATAGTCCTCTTGCTCAGAGGAATCCTTACGAGGTTTTTCTTAGCATCTTCAATACCTTTGGAGATAGCGGTGGTCACTTCATTTGCCTTTCCCAGGCCATATCCTACTACACCATTCTCGTCACCTACTACAACAATAGCGGCGAAACTGAAATTACGTCCACCCTTTGTTACCTTGGTAACTCTCCTAACAGCTACTAATCTATCTTTCAACTCAAGATCAGTAGTCTTTACTCTCTTTACATTAGTATTTGCCATAATATCTCCTTAGAATTTAAGACCACCCTCACGGGCGGCATCTGCCAAACTTTTAACTCTTCCGTGATAAAGGTAACCTCCACGATCAAAAGACACGGTGGTAACACCTTTTGCAATTGCACGCTCTGCAACTGCTTTCCCAACGATCTGCGCAGCCTCAATACCATTCTTGCCTTTACACTGCTCTACGAGAGCCTTGTCATTGGAAGCTGCGGAAGCGATAGTGATGGCGTTCACGTCATCAATAACCTGAACATAGATCTGCTTATTGCTTCTGAACACTACCATTCTAGGTCTCTCGGGAGTACCGTTTACAACCTTACGTATGCGGTAGTGGATCCTCTTTCTTCTTTCTATCTTATTCAATGCCATAACTTAATCTCCTATTATTTGGCGCTGGCCGACTTACCGGCTTTACGACGTAGTTGTTCGCCTACGAACCTAATACCCTTACCCTTGTACGGTTCAGGCTTACGCAGTGAGCGTACTTTGGCCGCTACCATACCGAGGAGTTGCTTGTCGTGGCTTTTCATAATTAAAATTGGGTTCTGGCCCTTCTTCACTGCCGGTGCTTCAGCCTTGATCTCAGCGGGAAGCTGGAAGTGGATCTCATGGGAGAAACCTAGGTTGAAGACTACGGTCTGGCCGTTTACTGCAACGTGGTAACCAACACCCACAAATTGTTGCTCTACAGTAAAACCTTCAGATACGCCTTTAACCATATTGTTGATGAGGGCACGATAGAGGCCGTGCATCGAACGGTGACGAGGCTGGTCTGTAGGACGTTTAACTGTAAGGACTCCCGCATCTACGGATACCTCGATATCCGGATCAACCTTCTGGGTCAATTCGCCGAGCGGGCCTTTAACCTTCACTACGTTACCCTCTTCAATTGTTACTGAGACGGCTGCAGGTAGGTTTACAGGTAATTTTCCGATTCTTGACATTTTATATAATTTATTTGTATTTGTAACTTTTAGTAAACGTAACAAAGCACTTCTCCGCCTACATTAAGATCCCTTGCTTCCTTGTTGGTAATAACACCTTTAGAAGTGGAGAGAATTGCAATACCCAGACCGTTAAGTACGCGGGGCATGTTAGCCACATTGGTGTACTGCCTCAGACCGGGAGAGCTGACGCGGATAATTTTCTTAATTGCTGCTTTATTAGTCTCAGGATGATACTTGAGAGCAATCTTAATAGTGTTGAAAGGTTTGCCTTCCAAAATTTTATATGCAAGGATATAACCCTTCTCGTGGAGTATGCGGGTCATCTCCACTTTCATTTTCGAAGAGGGAATCTCTACTGTCTTGTGACCTGCGAGATACGCATTCCGAATTCTAGTCAAATAATCTGCTATTGGATCAGTCATTGTTGTTTGTTTTTAAGATTCGACGCCCATGCGGACGCCCGATATCCAATGTTAATATTATAATTAAGGTATAAATCTCTTACCAGCTGGCTTTCTTCACTCCCGGTATAAGGCCTTTGGAAGCCATCTCACGGAACTGAATACGGCTAATGCCAAATTGACGCATATAACCCTTGGGACGACCGGTGATCGAGCAACGGTTGTGAAGTCTGCAGGGGCTGGAGTTTTTTGGGAGCTTGTCAAGGGCAGTCCAGTCTCCAGCTTCTTTCAAAGCCTTGCGTTTTTCAGCATACTTAGCTACTAACTTAGCGCGTTTTACTTCGCGTGCCTTCATTGATTCTTTTGCCATATCCTATTAGTTGTGCTTAATGTTCTTAAAAGGTAAACCGAATTCACGAAGGAGAGCATAAGCCTCTTCGTCTTTTTCAGCTGTAGTAACAAATGTGATCTCCATACCCATCACCTTTACGATCTTATCGATGTCGATCTCAGGGAAAATAATCTGCTCCTTGATGCCAAGGGTATAGTTTCCACGACCGTCAAAATTCTCGGAGATTCCCTTGAAATCCCTAATACGGGGAAGGGAAACTGCAATGAGTCTCTCAAGGAACTCATACATCTTAGTGGCGCGGAGAGTAACCTTTACGCCGATAGGCATGCCTCTACGAAGTTTGAAGTTAGAGATGTCTTTTCTTGAAACGGTTTGGACGGCTTTTTGACCCGCAATTAGAGAGAGCTCCTGCTGTGCAACATCAACAAGCTTCCTGTCCTGAGTGCCTGCTCCGATACCTTGGTTAATGGTAATCTTAACAAGCCTGGGAACCTGCATTACAGTAGAGTAGGAAAATTCCTTCATCAGTTTGCCTACGATTTCCTCTTTGTATTTCTTCTTCAAAGAAGGAACATAATTGACCTGGTCCACTGTAGGACCTGCCTGTACCTGGGTTTTCTTCTCTTTTGCCATTATTTGATCTCCTCTCCTGATTTTTTGGCATAGCGAACAATCTTGCCGTCTTCATTGAGACGACGACCGATCTTGGTGGCACCACCCTTAACGGGGTCTACAACCTGCAGGTTGGAAATATGCACACCGGCCTCTCGTTTAACAATACCCCCTTGAGGGTGTTTCGAATTGGGTTTGGTATGTCTGCTTACCATGTTGACTCCTTCAACGATGGCGCGATTCTTCTTTGTAATCACCTCGAGAACCTTACCGGTCTTGCCTTTATCGTTCCCGGCGTTTACATATACCATGTCGCCTTTCTTGATATGTAACTTAGTCATAATTCAAATCCTCCTTTAAAGTACCTCTGGGGCAAGTGAGACGATTGTCATATATTTTTCACGCAACTCACGAGCTACGGGACCGAAAATACGGGTGCCAATAACCTCATCAGCCTTATTGAGAAGAACGCATGCGTTGTCATCAAAACGAATGTAAGAACCGTCGGCACGACGAATCTCTTTTTTTGTACGTACTATCACAGCGTTAGAAACTGCACCTTTCTTGGTGTTGCTACCAGGGATGGCGCTCTTAACGGCAACAACGATCTTGTCACCTACTCCGGCATAACGACGGCGTGTACCGCCCAAAACGCGGATACAAAGAACTTCCTTTGCACCGCTATTATCTGCCACCAATAAACGTGATTCTTGTTGTATCATGTTATTTCACTTTTTCTACGATTTCTACTAATCTCCAGCGTTTGGTCTTGCTCAAAGGACGTGTTTCCATTATGCGTACGGTGTCTCCTTCGCTACACTCGTTCTTGTCATCCTGAGCGACAAATTTTGTGGTTTTGCTTACGAACTTTCCGTAAATCGGGTGTTTTTCTTTTGTTTTAACAGCAACTACAATAGACTTGTCCATTTTGTTGCTTACCACAATACCGACTCTTTCTTTACGAAGATTTCTTTCCATTATTATAGTCTATTTTAGTTCTGTAATTCCTTTTCAGCCAATATTGTCATCATTCTGGCAATGTCGGTCTTAAGCTTCTTGATCTTGGAAGTGTCTTCCAACGGAGAGATTACATGGTTCATCTTGATATGGTTGAGGTTCTGTTTTTCAACCTGAATGCGCTCTCGAAGGTCAGAGATAGCCATTTCACGAATTTCTGCTGCTTTCATTTCTTCTTCTCCTTTTATTATTCAACATAATCTCTTCTTACCACAAACTTAGTGGTAACGGGCAACTTTTGGGCACCGAGACGGAGCGCCTCCTTTGCAATCTCCAAAGGAACACCCTCTGCCTCTATTATCATACGACCGGGAGTGACAGGGGCAACAAAACCCTCGGGGCTACCCTTACCTTTACCCATACGTACCTCTAAAGGCTTCTTTGTGAAGGGTTTGTCAGGGAACACACGGATCCAGATCTTACCTTCACGCTTCATGTAGCGTACTACCGCCTGACGTGCAGCCTCAAGCTGTTGGCCTGTGAGCCAGCAACTCTCCAGTGTTTTAATACCAAAAGATCCAAAGACCAACTGGTTGCCCCTCTGGGCATTGCCTTTCATGCGGCCTTTCTGCTGCGTTCTAAATTTGGTTTTTTTCGGTTGTAACATTTTTTTATAGCTTAAATATTTCTAAACTCTTGTCCTTCAGCAACTTATGAGAATTGACACATAAATCACGGGTTGCAAAGATAGTCAAAATATTTGAAATGCAAATTATTTTGATAAAAAATTTGCAGAATTTTCGACCGAAAAATTTGATAGCTAATTCCTCAGAAACCAGCTGATTACAAAAATGCAACGAATTGGAAATCGAACACTTTCGACAATCAAAGGTTAATTTGTCGTGAAATTTTTTCCACTTCTCTGAGAACTCTTAGAAAATTTTCTCCCCAAAATTTGCGAATATCCTCTTCAGGCCATCCGCGACGAAGCAATTCGACGGTGATATATTTCATTTTCGACACATCCTCAAAACCAACCATTCCGCCTCCGCCGTCAAAATCAGTACCAATCCCCACATAATCGGCTCCAACAAGGTTGCGGACATGATCGACATGATCACAAAAGATAGAAATGTTAACTTGTTCTCGTGGCAAGTCAGAGAGACACCAGCGACCGGTAGCCACCTGTATCAGGCCCCCTTTTGTAGCAATTGCGCGTATTTCGTCATCAGTTAGATTGCGAGGTATATCTTTTATTGCCCGGACGCTGGAGTGGCTGGCAATGATCGGTGCCTTACTATGCTCAAGGCAATCGTAAAGTGTCTCGGTGGAGGTATGTGATACATCTACTATCATACCCAGACGGTTCATCTCCTCCACCACCTGATAACCGAATGGAGAGAGTCCTTTCCACTCCACGACAGTATCGCGTGAAGAGTCACCGACATCATTATTGTAGTTGTGTGTAAGAGTGATCACTCTAACTCCAAGATTGTAGAGACGCTCGACGTTGAGAATGTCAGTGCCGATGCCATAGGCATTTTCCAGAGAAAACATCACTATTGATTTGCCCTTCCGTTTTAGAGGCCAGAAGTCCGATGAACGATAGGCAATGCCTACCTCTGAACTGCGCTCAGCAACATAAGACTTGAAGAAATCAATCTCATTGACCGTATAAGCCATTACGCTGTCATAAGCATTTTGGTTACGTGGTCCCTGAGAAAGAAAAACTGCAAAAATAGCTGCATCAAGCCCGCCCTCTTTCATCTTAGGAAAAGTAACCTGAGTACGATCTCCGGCATCCGGCCTCCAGGGATGGGTATATTTGACGATAGCATCATTGTGGGTGTCAATAGAAAACATCTCACGATGTAACTGTTCTGCACGTTTGAGCAGAGCAACGTCATCCTGTGCATATGTCTGAAATGAGATTAAAGACAGCAATATAGCTGCAACTCCCAAGATTCTTATTTTATTCATTAGATACTGTTTGTTGAGGCCTGCTGGGTTGGATATCCTTCGTTGGAATCCACCATTTCAACTTTACTGCCAAGAACAGTAGGAGAATTGAGAGCACCAGACATATCAACATCAGCCAAAGACCCTGTCCCGCCATAAACATTATCGGCACAATAGTAATCAGAAGTATTTCTACCGGAGCACAGGGAAGATATGCGAGCGCATAATCATCCAACGCTTTACTCATCATCTTAGGATCCACAATCCTCAGCAGAGCTATACCCATAGCCATTGTACCGGTCCACCATCCCAATGCAAAAATAGATTTCTCAAACCAGGACTTGCGGTGAAGATGACGTCCTAAGTAGAAGACCATGTAGTGCGTCAGAATAGTACCGACAACCATCAGCACAATAAGAGGAAGAGCATACTTTATAACCACACCTAGCTTGATGGAAGCTACTCCAAAGGCCACAAGCAAGTCGGTGGCGGCACTGCTGATGGAGTTTGTCGTCTTCGGGTCAATATAATTGGAGACCTTTGTTGCATCAAAAAATTTCTTGAGGATCAATCCCACAATAAATGCGCAACTAAAGATGGGAAGCTCAAGTTTAGGAAGCCACATTTTGACTCCCTGACTTATCATATAACCGCCAAATGCGGCAACTACCACGAGTCCGAGGTGAAATGTAAGTGAATCGACCGAAATCGGTGAAGTAGTAATCTCTCCGGCAGACTCCCTTTTCTCTTTGGGAAGAAGACCGCTGCGCAACTCAGTGGGAAGGTCGGCAAAATCAACAATATAAGCAGTATCACCCTTTCGGGTAGCCAATTTAATGAAAAACAGACCCCCAACTATTGCCAGTATTATACCGACAGTGGCGGTAGTCATACCCAGAGAGGTGGCCTCATCCCATCCGAGACCCTCAAATGCAGTCCCGATGGCTGCTGCAGTACCATGTCCGCCATAAAATCCTGTCGGCAACATCACTCCGAATGCATCATGTAGATTCGGCCATATCAACTTTAGTATCAGCAGACCAAAAAGGCCCATAACTGCCCATTGCATGAGCATTCCCAACTGAGAATAAGCCCAAATCGGACCAACACGACCTGCTACCTCCTTCATCTTGAACTTAGGAGAAGAAAGTGGAAGGGCTCCGAATACTACGGCTATCATCACAGCCGGATATACTGAGATAAAATTTGATAAGGGCAGCCAGCCCAGACCATTGGGACCGAATATCAGGCCCAAGAGTCCGGCTAACAGACTGGGAGGTATAAAGAGTTTCTGAACAAGTTTAACTTTTACTCTGATAAACTTTCCTATCAGAAGAAGGCCCATTATGATACCGAGATCGGTGAAAAGGACCCATGGCGTGAAATTAGCTACCTTGAACATGGCACTTATATTGCATCGATACGCGTCAAAGATAGACATTATTTTGTTTTTACTACATTTGCACTGTGAAAAAAGTCCTTAATATCCCCTTTGCGGCACTCATTCTGCCATTTCTCTTGCTCCTGACACCGTTGGAGGCGAGGGCACAGAGAGGCCATGTAATGGAATATATCATTGACGGAAAGGACACTATCTTTGTGGATGAGATCACACCGTCAGTCATACATCCACGACAGACAATGAATCAACGCGAATGGACACAATATTACAGAAGGGTTTATAATTTCAGCAAGGCATACCCCTATGCATTGCTTGTTAGCAGGGTAGTAAGAGAAACAGATTCTCTTTTTGTTGCTGATAAAATGTCTAAACGCAAGCAGGACAGATATCTCAATAAGATAAAAGATGAATTGATCAAAGATTTTGAGCCCATTTTCAGAAATCTTACTATCAGGCAAGGATTGATGATGATACGTCTGATAGATAGAGAGGTCGGTATGACGCCCTATTACATAATAAGGCACTTTTACTCCGGGGTAACCGCCGGATTCTGGCAGGGCATAGCAAGGATGCTCAAGGGTGACCTTAAAAGGCCATATGATCGTTTCGGGGAGGACAAGGATCTGGAAGAGTTGGTCGGGTACTGGGAAAGAGGTGAGTTTGAAGAACTCTACTATGACATATTCGGGGAAGCACCAAAGCCAATATTTGTCCCCGAGAGATTCAGGGAAGATGCCCCTTCAGCCCAGTCGCCCAAAAGATAGAGAGTGCCTCCGCTTTCAACTTCCATCTCCAGCTGCAAATGTACGTGACCGAAGATATAGTAATCTATCTCTCTGGCTTCGCCAAATTTACAAATATATCGGTAGAAGTCAGAATCCTTACCTTTAAAAATGTACTTACTCCTATTGCCGGGGTTGCGACTCACTGAAGACCATTTTCGGGCCCATCTGAATATTGGCCAGGGATGAATGGATTTCAGCAGATGGACGAGCCATTTGTTCCTTATGGCGGAAAAGAGCAGTCTGGCAAAGGGATTGCGACATCCGAGTCCATCTCCATGTCCCATACAGACACGTTTACCCTCAATTTCCCTGACAATAAGCGATTCACAGATAACTTCCAGGCCTATCTCATCCCGCAGATAGTCGGTAAGCCAGTAATCATGATTGCCGGTAAAAAAATAGATCTTTACTCCTCGATCGCTCAGAGCTGCCAACTCACCTAGTACTCGAACTGAACCACGTGGTACCACATCTCGGTATTCCACCCAAAAGTCAAATATGTCACCCAGAAGGTAGAGTCCGGCTGTCTCCTTAGGCAAATTTCTCAGAAAAACAAGAAATCTTGCTTCTCGTGCCTTCGCAGTATCATCATTGATCCCCAAATGCACATCCGACACAAATATATGAAGTGGCTCCACCATTATTATTATAATACATTAGCTATGACACAGGCAGTACCCGCAAGAGCGCAGTAGAGCGCGAACCACTTGAGGCGGGCCTTGCGTACGATGGCAATCATCACTTTGCATGCGAAAAGACCCGAAAGGAAAGCTGAAGCAAAGCCCAATAACAACTGAAGTTCACCGGCGGAGGACGAAGCAGAAAATCCGCCTCCTATAAGTTCAAGAAATGCCTCTCCCAGCACGGGTATGAGGACCATTAGAAACGAAAACCTTGTTACTTGCTCTTTACCCACACCACAGATCAGACCTGTTGCGATAGTAGAACCGGAGCGTGAAAGACCGGGTATTAC
>JAAZEZ010000049.1 GCA_012511975.1 Bacteroidales bacterium
CAGCACTCCATCTGCAGGCTCTGCTGTCAGGAGCCGATATTTTGAGAGTCCATGATGTTGCTGCAGCCCGTGGGTGCGTTACCCTATATGAATTCTTGAAATAAATCAGTACATTTGTAAGTTATAATAATAAAAGGATTATGCTTGACCCCTTAATGTCAATATCGCCCGTTGATGGCAGATACCGTGCGCAGACTGAGCAACTTGCTGATTATTTTTCCGAATTTGCGATTATCCGTTACAGGGTTAGGGTGGAGATTGAATATTTTATTGCGCTGTGTGCAATTCCTTTGCCCCAGCTCGTGGGAGTTCACCCTTCGCTTTTTCCCGCTATGAGGAAAATCTATCAGGAATTCACCCTCAAAGATGCATCCGAGATAAAGGCTACTGAAAAGGTCACTAATCACGATGTGAAAGCGGTCGAATATTTTATTAAGGAGAGATTCAAAAAGATGGGCTTGGAACGATATATCGAATTTGTTCACTTCGGGCTCACTTCTCAGGATATCAATAATACTGCTACACCTCTTTCACTTCTGGAAGGCATCAGGGATCTATATATCCCTACCTTGGAGACCCTTATTTCTGTTCTCCGAAAGATGGAACAGGAATGGGCACAGGTACCGATGCTTGCCCGAACACATGGTCAGCCCGCCTCTCCCACGAGGGTCGGCAAAGAGATAGGCGTCTTTGTTGCACGTCTGGAAGAACAGAAATCGCAGCTTACAGCACTCCCTTATTCTGCTAAATTCGGAGGGGCTACAGGTAATATGAATGCTCACCATGTAGCTTATCCTTCCATTGACTGGAATGATTTTGCAGTACACTTTGTGGAGGATATCTTGGGGTTGAAGCGTTCTTATCCCACAACACAGATAGAGCATTACGACAATCTTGCAGCTCTGTTTGACAATCTTAAACGCATAAATAATATACTTATCGACCTTTGTCGCGATATCTGGACCTATATCTCGATGGAATATTTTCGTCAGAGGGTGAAAGCGGGAGAGGTGGGCTCTTCGGCAATGCCGCACAAAGTCAACCCCATCGATTTCGAGAATGCCGAAGGCAATCTCGGAGTGGCAAATGCCCTCTATGAGCATCTGGCAGCTAAACTTCCAATATCCAGGATGCAGCGTGACCTGACTGACTCCACCGTACTGCGCAATGTAGGAGTCCCTTTGGCTCACTCGCTGCTGGCTCTCAAATCTATACTTAAGGGAGTAGATAAGCTCATACTCAACCGTTCTGCACTCGAAGCGGATCTTGAGGCGAACTGGGCTGTAGTAGCTGAAGCCATTCAGACAATCCTCCGTAGAGAGGCCTATCCCAATCCATACGAAACTCTTAAGGAGCTTACCCGTGGCAATGAGCACATTTCCGCCGCTTCCATAGCCGCTTTCATTGATACTCTCGATGTGTCGGAAGAGGTAAAGAAAGAGCTTAGAGCGATTACGCCGCATAACTATACAGGAATTTAACTCATAATCGATATGAAACGTTTTTTAAATATTACAGCCCTGATGCTGGTGCTGTTTACTACTTCCTGCAGCGCACAGGGAAAATATAGTGACTATTTCACTCCGGATAGGCTCAGAATTGATCTGATGTTCGCCGGCAACTCACAAACCCAGAGTGTATATCTTGACGGACTTCACTTTGAGAAGGAGTGGAGTGGTACCAGAGAGCACTTGCTGCCCGATTTCGACTATGGGGAGTATACAATTGATGTATATACTACTGACGGTAAAAAGATTTTTTCTCAGGGTTTCTGCTCCCTTTTTGCTGAGTGGAGGACTACTCCGGAGGCTTCCAAGGTGGATAAAGCTTTTTCCAACTCATTGAGAATACCATTTCCTAAAAATAAAGTACAGATAGTGATATCGGAGAGAATCAAAAAGAGTGGAGAAATGTCGCAACTTTTCAGTTGTGAAATTGATCCGGAAGATCTCTCCATCAACCGTGATAAGGAAAATGATTTTGAGGTGGTGAAGGTGTTGTATAACGGTCCTTCGGAAAATAAAGTTGACCTGGTTTTTGTTGCTGAAGGTTACACTGCAGAGGAAATGGAAAAATATCGTCGTGATGTGGAAAAATTTACCGGCTATCTTTTTGACATCGAACCCTACAAATCACGCAAAAATGACTTCAATGTCTGGGCTGTAGAGTCGATTTCCGTAGATTCCGGTACAGATATACCCCATCAGAATATCTGGAAAAACACCGCTGCAGACTCTCATTTCTATACATTCTTTATAGATAGATATCTTACTGCTCCGGATCACAAAAAGGTGGCGCAGCTGGTCTCCAATGCTCCTTGTGATGCAATTTATGTAATTGTAAATACGGACAAATATGGTGGAGGCGGTATTTATAATTATTATGGCCTGGGTATGTCGGACAACAAATTTGAAGCTGAGGTCCTTGTACACGAATTCGGACACAGTTTTGCCGGACTTGGTGATGAATATTACGATTCTGAAGTCGCCTATGAAAATATGTATGATATGTCGGTTGAGCCTTGGGAGCCCAACCTGACCACAATGGCAAACTTCTCTACAAAATGGGCCTCTATGGTAGAGGAGAGTACTCCTCTGCCCACACCCAATGAAGAGGCATATAAAGGTGTCGTGGGAGCATTCGAAGGAGGAGGATACTCCGCAAAAGGGATCTTCAGGCCCTATTATGATTGTCGTATGAAAAGTAATACAGCTGAAGGTTTCTGTCCGGTGTGCAACGCTGCAATTCAAAGAATGATAGACTATTACTGCAAGTAGCCGATGATAATAGAGAGATACGACTATTTTCTTCTGGATCTCGACAGGACTCTCTGGGATTTTGACGCTAATGCCCTTGCAGCAATGCATATGCTGCTTGATAAATGGGATCTCCCGATAGGAGAGAGGGAGGTTTTTTTCGAAAGATATGAAGCGATCAATCGTCGCCTCTGGGATGATTATGAGGCTGGAATTATTGCCAAAGAATATCTGCGACGTGAACGTTTCCATCAAACTTTGAAAGAGCATTACGGCATAGATAACCTGAATGCCGCTGAACAGATGGGTAAGGAGTACCTAGAATTTATGGCTCTGGGTGATATTCTCATGCCCGGAGCACAAGAAGTCCTCGAGGCCATCGCAGCACGTGACGGAAAGATGGCTATTGTCTCAAACGGCTTTAAAGAGGTACAGTACCGCAAACTACGTGTTTCGAAAATAGATCATTTTTTCAGTGCAGTTATGATTTCGGAAGAGGTAGGAGTCCACAAACCGGACCCGCTCATTTTTCAAAAGGCACTTGAGGCCCTTTGTGGTCAAGGCGTGGAGATTGATGATAACATAAAATCGCGCACAATTATGGTAGGAGATGATTATCCCAATGATATCGAAGGCGCCATTAACTTTGGAATAGATAGTTTTTACTACAATCCTTCCAATAAAGAAAATCCCGGAAACGCCGTCTGGCACTCCCGGGATCTGCTATCACTCTTGTCCAATTAGAGCTTACGCTTGATTTCGACTATGGTGTAGGCCTCGATGACATCACCGATTTTGATGTCATTGTATCCGTCAATGTTCAGACCGCAGTCAAACCCTGCAGCGACCTCCTTGACATCATCTTTAAATCGCTTGAGCGACCCGAGTTTTCCGGTATAGATCACAATGCCGTCTCGGATTACTCTTACCTTGGCTGTGCGTGTCAATTTGCCCTCCTTCACCATACAACCGGCAATGGTGCCGACTCTGGAAATTTTGAAAATCTCGCGCACCTCCGCAGTAGCAGTAACTTCTTCTTTCTCCAAGGGGGCGAGCATACCTTCAATACTGCTCTTAACCTCTTCGATAGCATCGTAAATCACGGAGTAGATACGTATCTCTATACTCTCGCTTTCAGCCAGTTTACGCGCTTCCATTGAAGGACGAACCTGGAAGCCGATAATTATCGCGTTAGATGCTGAAGCAAGCATTACGTCGTTCTCCGATATAGCGCCAACAGCTTTGTGGATTACCTGGACCTGAACCTCTTCTGTAGAGAGTTTGATTAGGGAGTCTGCAAGAGCCTCCACTGATCCGTCCACATCAGCCTTTACGATAATATTGAGCTCCTTGAAATTGCCCAGCGCGATACGACGTCCGATCTCCTCGAGAGTAATGTGAGGTTGGGTATGGATGCCCTGGATACGTATCAACTGTTCTCTCTTATTTGCAATATCGCGTGCTTCCTTCTCATCTTCGAGAACGTTGAGGGTGTCACCTGCGGTGGGGGCTCCGTTGAGACCTAACACTGATACGGGTGTTGAGGGACCCGCTTCAGTAATTTGCTGTCCACGCTCATTGAACATGGCTTTTACACGGCCGGTGTAACATCCTGCGAGCATTACATCACCGAGTCTCAACGTACCTGACTCAATGAGTACTGTGGCGAGATAACCGCGTCCCCTGTCGAGTGAAGACTCGATGACGCTGCCAACGGCACGCTTATCGGGGTTGGCCTTCAGTTCCAGCAGGTCTGCCTCGAGTAGCACTTTCTCAAGTAGTTCCTTGATGTTAATACCTTTCTTGGCAGAGATTTCCTGGCATTGATATTTACCACCCCAATCCTCTACGAGGATATTCATATTTGCGAGCTGCTCTTTGATTTTTTCGGGATTTGCTCCCTGTTTGTCAATTTTATTGATTGCAAATACCATCGGCACACCCGCTGCCTGCGCGTGACTGATGGCTTCGACTGTCTGGGGCATTATAGCATCGTCAGCGGCAACGATAATGATGGCAACGTCTGTGACCTTGGCTCCACGTGCACGCATGGCGGTAAATGCCTCGTGACCCGGAGTATCAAGGAATGTAATACGTCTGCCCGAAGGGAGTTGCACATTGTAAGCACCGATGTGCTGTGTAATTCCGCCTGCCTCACCGGCAATCACATTTGCCTTGCGGATATAGTCAAGCAGCGAAGTCTTTCCGTGGTCCACGTGGCCCATAACTGTAACGATAGGTGGACGTTCAACCATATCTTCCTCTTTATCTTTCTCCTGCTCGATGGCACCCTGGGTTTCCACGGTCACAAACTCTATTTCGTATCCAAACTCCTCTGCTACAAGCACTAGTGTCTCTGCGTCAAGACGCTGGTTGATGGAAACCATCATTCCCAGGTTCATACAGGCCTCTATAACCTTTGTTACCGGAGTATTGTTCATTAAGATTGCAAGCTCGTTTGCTGTAACAAACTCGGTCACCTTGAGAATATTACTGGAAAGTTCCTGAAGGATCTGTTCTTCTTGTGCCTTTTGAGAAATTATTTCCCTTTTTTCGCGGCGACGTCTTGATCCTCTTGTTTTTCCCCTGCCCTCGGTCATGCGGGCGTAGGTCTCTTTGATCTGCTTTTGTACCTCATCCTCATCAATTTCGGGACGTACTGGTTTGAAGCGATCTTTCTTGCTGTATTTACCTCTGCCTCCGCTTGGAGATTCCTTTTGTTTTTTGTGTTCTTGATGTGCCTTAGTGACATCTACCCTTTTGCTGTTTTGGATGCGTTCCCTCTTGCCTTTGCTTCTCTTCTCAGTCTGTGGTTCACTTTTGTCGTCGCTTTTAGGTTTTTCCTTTTTTTCAAATTGGGAGATATCAACCTTGCCAACCACTGTCAGACCGGGTAGCTTCCGCTCTGTGTGCCTTATATCTGTTTTCCTCTTTGGCTTTTCTTCCTTTGTGGGAGCAACGCTCTTTTTTGCGGGAGCTTTTTTCTTCGTTTCAGGCTCAACAGGTGTTGCAGGTGCCTTTTCAGGCTCTGCTTTCGGAGTTTCTACCTTTTCCTGTTTTGGTTTGGCTTTAGCTTTGGCTTTTGGTTTTATCTCGTCGAGATCAATCTTTCCTACGACCTTGATCTTCGGGGTTTCCGGCTTAATCACGGTAACTGTCTCTTCGGGTACAGGCTCGGGAGTTTTTACCTGTTTATCCGGACTTGACAGAACTTTGCTGCTTATTATGACCTCCTTGACAGGCTCTTCCTCTTCCTGTTCCTTATGGTGATCCATCCGGGTCATTTGTCTTACTTTCTTGGCTGCTTCCACTGCGTCCTCCTTAATGGCCTTATCCCGTCCGAATTTTTCCGCAACTATATCGTAGATATCCTGCGAAATCTTGGACGCGATGGTCAGGTCGCTTCCATGTCCTTTCTCTTCAAGAAAGTCAAGCAATGTGCCTGTGGAAATGTTAAAGGCCGTCGCTACCTGTTTTATCCTGTATTGTTTCTGATCTGACATATATTTTCTCCCGATATTATTAATTGTTAAAATTACTCTTCAAATTCTGCTCTGAGGATTTTTTGTACCTCGATTGCGGTTTCCTCTTCGAGGTCTGCCCTCTGCACGATATCTTCTACTGAAAGCGCCAGAACACTCTTGGCAGTATCGCATCCGATTTTCTGCAGTTGCTCTATAATCCACATATCAATCTCGTCGCTGAACTCTGTGAGTAATACATCCTCTTCAAGTTCAAGGCCGTCGTCATCACGGTAAATCTCAAGTTTGTAGCCTACAAGTTCGCCGGCAAGGTTAATGTTGCTGCCGCCCTTACCAACAGCAAGGGAAACCTCGGAGGGTTTGAGATAGACATTCACCTGTTTTGCCTCCTCGTTGAAGGTCATTGAGGAGATTTTTGCCGGACTTAGTGCTCTGGTGATGAGCAATGACTTGTTGTTTGTCCAGGGGATAACGTCTATATTTTCATTGCGTAATTCGCGGACAATGCTGTGTATACGACTACCCCTCACTCCCACGCAGGCTCCTACCGGATCGATTCGCTCGTCATATGACTCTACTGCAACTTTAGCTCTTTCACCGGGTATTCTGACGATTTTCTTAATGGTGATAAGACCTTCAAAAATCTCAGCAACTTCCTGCTCAAAAAGTCTTGCGAGGAAGTCTGTGGATGTACGTGAAAGGATAATTACAAGTGTATTGCTATTGTTGAATTTGACCTCTTTGATAATAGTCCTTACAGTGTCACCCTTCCTGAAAAAATCACCGGGAATCTGTTCCTCTTTGGGAAGAATCAGGTCGTTGCCTTCATCATCCCTAAGTACAACCTCTCGCTTCCATACCTGGTAAACCTCACCTACAAAAAGATCTCCTACCTTATCACGATACTTGTTGTACAGGTTCGCCTTCTCAATATCCATAATGCGTCCGGAAAGACTCTGCCTAAGGTTGAGAATGCCTCTGCGGCCAAAATCGGCGAGTTTAATCTCCACAGAACACTCCTCTCCAAGGTCATATTCGTCAATCTTGTTGGCATCCTCGAAAGAAATCTCTGTCATGGGATCGGTAACCTCTTCCACTACTTCTCTGTTCCAGAAAATCTGGAGGTCGCCCTTGTCAATATTGATGATGATGTCGAAGTCACTATTTTCGCTATACATCTTTTTGAGCTGTGAGAGAAATACCTCTTCGAGCACTCCCATCATGGTGGCCCTGTCTATGTTTTTCTGATCTTTGAATTCAGCAAATGTGCTGGCTAGGTTCAAACCTTCCATTTTGATTATTATTTTTATCTAATTTTTATACTTTTCAAATTTAATAACGGGTTTTGCCGATTTGATTTGGTCAAAAGTGTATTCTTCGACAACCTCCCTGATCAATTTCTTTTTCTGTCCTTCCACCTTTTCGGAAACTTTGGTAACAAACGTAATACCCTCTTCAGAAACAACTGCCAGAACGCCTTTAATATGCCCTCCGCTTTTGAGTTTAAGTTCAATCTCGGAACCAAGTGCCTTGCGATACTGACGTAGTACCTTGAAAGGCGTTGAGAGGCCTGCAGAACCTACTGTAAGCGAAAAATCCTCCTCGTCCCTGTCAAGTTTGGACTCTACAAAACGGCTGATATTTACGCAGTCGTCCAAAGAAAGAGAGCCTTTGTCGATCTCAATGACAATCTCGATATCATTCTCCCTACTTACCCTGACATCCACCAAAAACAGGTCACTTCTTTGTGCGAAAAACTCTGCTAATATCTCTTCTATCTTCTCTTTTTGTATCATCCTTAGGATAATTTTAAAAAATAAGGGGACTACACGTCCCCTATCTCTTTCACTATATCGCCGGCAAAGTTAGCAATTCTATATTAAACGGCAAATTTTTATTATCTTTTTGGCATATTTTATGAATGATTAGAAAAAATTACAGATGAAAAATAATAATATATGGATATTACTGCACAAAAGATAGCAGAACACCTGGGGGGAGATATAGTTGGGGATCCGCAAGTCAGGGTGTCTGCTCCTGCCAGAATAGAGCAGGGACGTCCGGGTACCATCTGCTTTTTTGCAAACGCAAAGTACGAACATTACGTCTATACGACAAAAGCCTCAATTCTGCTGATCAACAAATCATTCGAGCCCAGTCGGGAGATTCCTGCCACTCTTATAAAGGTTGAAAACGCTTATGAGTCCGTTGCTATTCTTCTTGAGCTCTTCAACACTCTAAAGAAAAGCCGTCCAAGGAGTAACCGCCTTTTTGTTTGTCGCCCATTTTCCTATAAAATAGGATGCGGCACTTTTGTGGGACGTGGCACTTTTGTCGGCAAAAAAGTAACAATCGGTAAAAATTGTCACATCTATCCGCAGGTCTATATCGGTAACGGAGTTACAATCGGTGACAACACCACTATTTATCCGGGCGTACGCATTTATCATGATTGTGTAGTCGGAAGTGATGTGATTATCCACGCAAATGCGGTTATTGGTGCTGACGGATTCGGTTTTGCTCCCCGTGAAGACGGCTCTTACCGCAAGATCCCCCAAACCGGAAATGTCATCATAGAGGATTACGTTGAGATAGGTGTAGGAACGGCAGTAGACAGGGCTACAATGGGCTCCACTATTATCAGGAGAGGAGTCAAGATTGACAATTTATGTCAGATTGGACTTAATGTGGAGGTAGGCGAAAATACCGTCATGGCAGGTCTGAGTGGTATTGCCGGCTCAGCAAAAGTAGGTAAAGGATGTGTCATTGCAGGTCAGAGTGGCATTGCCGGTCACATTACTATTGCAGATAAGACAACTCTGGCAGCTCAGAGCGGTATAATAGGCAATGTCAGAAAGGAGGGTGAAGCTCTTATGGGCTATCCTGCTATAAGTTACAGAGATTATATGAGGGCTTATGCCTTGTTCAAAGCCAGTGCGAGGAAATGAAGGAGAGACAGAAGACAGTAAAAAAGAGTTATACATTTGAAGGGAAAGGGTTGCATACCGGTCTCCATTGTAAGATGACAATCCTTCCGGCACCGGCGGATCACGGTATAGTTTTTAAAAGAAAAGATATCGGCGAAGAGGCTCTTGTAGAGGCATCCTGGTCCAATATTGCAGGCACTGCCAGAAGTACGGCCATTTGTAAGGACGGGATTGAAGTAGTGACTATAGAGCATCTTCTTGCGACATTTTACGGACTCGGGATAGATAACGCCCTGGTAGAAATCGACAGTACGGAGTTGCCAATTCTGGATGGTAGCGCAAGACCCTATGCGGAGGCTTTTCTCGCAGACGGTCTTCATTTATATGATGCTCCAAGAAGATACCTTGAGATAAGGGAACCGTTTTCATTCGAGGATACTGAGTCAGTCTCTTCTCTCCAGGTGCTTCCGGCAGACAATTTCAGTGCTGAGGTGGAGATTGACTATGGCTCTAAAGTATTGGGAGTTCAGAAGGCACAATTTTCCGAAGGTGATGATTTTGCTTCTGCAATAGCCCCCTGCCGTACATTCTGCTTTATCCACGAACTGGAATTCCTTCTCAACCACAATCTTATAAAAGGTGGGGATATGGATAACGCAATAGTGATCGTGGAAAATGATGTCGACGAAAAGACTCTCAGTCGCTTGAAGAAAATTTTTAATGTAGAGAATCTTGATAGGGCGCCGGAGGGATATCTCAACAATCTGACCCTCCATTTTGAGAACGAATGTGCCCGTCACAAACTCCTCGATCTTATAGGGGATTTTGCCCTTGCGGGACATCCTCTCAAAGCCAGAATAATTGCCCGTAAACCCGGTCATGCAATAAACACCGCTGCGCTTAAAACCATGTTTGAAAATAATAACATTATACCATTATGATCAACAACAATAAATATCCCGGTGCCTATGTTCATCCTGATGCCAAAATAGGCAGAAATGTAGAGATAGGACCATTCAGTTATATAGCTGGAAATGTAGAGATCGGAGATGGGTGCCGCATAGGGCCCAACGCCGTAATTCTAGATTATGTAAAAATGGGTGAAAATTGCAAAGTTTTCGCAGGTGCCGTAGTTGGTGCCGAACCTCAGGATCTCAAGTTCAGGGAAGAGGAGAGCCATGTGATTATCGGTAACAATACCACAATCAGAGAGTGTGCTACTATCAATCGCGGTACGGCTGCCAGCGGTAGATACGCTACCATAATAGGTGACAACTGCCTTGTAATGTCCTATGTCCATATTGCACACGACTGCCGTATAGGCAACAACTGTATTTTCTCGAGCTATGTGGGTATGGCTGGAGAGACCGATGTCGATGATTGGGCAATTATAGGCGGGGGTACGCTCATCCACCAGTTCTCCCATATCGGGGCCCATGTGATGATAGGTGGCGGTACAGGAGTGGTGAAGGATGTGCCTCCCTATATACTTGCTGCACGCAATCCTATCAATTTCGAAGGCATTAATATCGTAGGTTTGCGCCGCCGCGGTTTTACTCACGATGAGATTGACGAAATCCGTGAGATTTACAGAGTAATATATGATTCGGGGATGAATGTATCTGATGCCATTTCCAGAGTAAAATCGGCCTTCTCAGACACAGAAGTCAAAAAGGTGATTTTGGATTTCATATCCAACTCCAAGAGGGGTATCGTCAAGAAAGGCGCCAGCGACTCTCTCGATGATTAGATCTGAACAATCAATACTGACTACCGCATACTTCCCTCCTGTGGAATATTTTTTTGCGATTGCAGGTAGCAGAAAGGTGTTGATTGAGCAGTGTGAAGTCTATCAGAAGCAATCCTACCGCAACCGTTGTAATATTTGTTCGGCAGCAGGCAAGGAGTCTCTTTCCATACCGATACTCAAGGAGGCCTATCAAAAGGTGCCTATTCGCGATGTTCGGATAGATTATGGCAGACCCTGGCTTCAGCAGCATAAGAGGGCTATCTTATCGGCTTACAACTCATCTCCTTTTTTTGAGTATTATATGGATGATCTTTTTCCGATCCTTGACCGGAAAGAAACTTTTCTTTTCGATCTTAATCTGCTTTTGCTGGAGAAGTGTCTCGAATTGACCGGTATAAAGGCAGCGATTGAGTTCACCTCGGAGTATCATAAAGAGTATCCTGAAGGAGATTTCCGTACTATTATACAGCCAAAGTACCGCGGAGAAAACCTGCTTGTCAGATATAAAAAGGAGAAGACCTGGACTCAGGTCTTCTCCGATAGATTTGGTTTCATCGGGAACCTCTCTATTATCGACCTTTTGTCAAATGAGGGCCCCAACGCCATCTCCTATATTCTTTAGAATTTAAAACCGAATGTAAACAGGAGTTTACCTCTGCTAAAGGTGTATGTGCCTTCAGGGGCTTCAATCCCGCTATAGTCATTGTAGAGGGTAAAGTTTTCAGAATTGTTGAGGCTTCTCCGATATGCTATATCAAGAGTAGTCCTTCCTTGACCGAATTTAAATCCGATACCTCCGGAAATATATTGCTGAGCATCATAAAACTCGGGATCGGGTGAGCTATAATAATTGTACCCAAGCCTGACAGCCATAAATTTCAGAGGCCACACTTCTGTTCCAAGTCTGAGTATATCACTCCTTTTGAAGTATCTCGTAATCTCATTGTTCTCTTCAGAGAATACATCTTTATTGCCGCTGTTGTCAGCCATCGCTATTTTCGAGTAGTTTACGCTCTCGTAGTCGGCGCTTATAAGAGCCCTGTCACCAAAAGTGAATGCAGCCCCTACGCTCCATCTCATGGGAGTTTTTATCTGATAGTTATATGATCCTACAGGGGAATCCACATCGTAGTAATTGCCATTTACGAAGGATGAGGTCATATTTCTCTGCCAGTTGTCTGTCATGTCATACCATGTAGGTGAGGTGAAAGTAGCACCCAGACGAAGACCGGGTAGAGGAGTAACGATAGCTCCAACCTGGAAGTTGACACCCGAGCCGTTTGAACGCTGCCAGTAGGTCGAGGTCATTGACTCAAATCCATCCTGAAAATCCCTCGAATTGATAGCTTTTTCACCATATCTCTCATTCAGCTCGTATGTAAGACTCAGAAGGTTTAGGTTCGCACCGAAATAGAAGAAATCCGAAACATTGGCTCCGAAGTTGAAGGAAAATGCATTTGTACCACCATGTATTTTGCGGTAATAGCTCTGCTCAAGTTCGCCACCCACTTCAATAATGCTGCCATCATAGATATTTTCTGTAGAACCGATATAGTCGTAATCTGAATCGGGAGTATTGGCCAATAGGTATGTTTCCCATGCCAGAACTTCAGGCCATGAGAGGTTGTTGTTGTAGAATGCATTATATGACTCCGTACTCTCAAGCGCATTCACATGAACTCCGGAGAGGCCGGAAGCAATGGAACCCAGAAGTGTTGACTTGTCAGTAGTACCTTTAGCGGCCATTATGGAGTTGAAACTATTGGTACGGTTGAGTGTAATTCCGAAGTTGTAGTTGAGAATTCCCGAGTAATTGCCTGTATCAAATGCCATGACGAACCCTAGGTTTGACATGGCCATCCTTGTGAAGGAGTCTTTGGAAATACTATTCAAGTACTCAGCTTCTCCATTGCTTGTAATAAATGAGGGAGAGATAGAGAGCTGAGAATATCGGTATATAGCACTGGAGGCAGGGTTAATGACTATCGCCCCCAAATCACCTCCCAGAGCTGTGAAAGCGTTGCCCATGGCAAGTGTACGTGCCGTACCCTCATAGTGTTGCTGGGAGAAGGTCAGAGCCTCTCCTGCGGTCTGAGCACTAAGTCCTGTTGTCAGCAGGATAGAAAACAATATGGTTCTAATCTTTTTCATTATCTGTTCACATTTTGATTTTTGAATTATCTCCTCCCGCCGGTACCTCCACCGCTACTTCCGCTACTACCACTATATCCGCCACCGCCACTATATCCTCCGCCACCGCTATAGCTGCCTGAAGAGCTCCTGCTGCTACCTGAACTGTAGCTGCCTGAAGAACTTCTGCTGCCGCCTGTGCTGTAGCTGCCTGAAGAACTCCTGCTACTGCCTGTGCTGTAACTTTCGGAGTTGCGTGAGGAACGTGTAGTGCCGGTACTTACGCTACCCGAACTGCGTGTGGTGCTGCCGGAACTACGTTGGTAGATGGTGCCGTTTCTTGACGCTGAACTACTGCGTGAGCCCGTATAGACTCCGCCCGAATTGTAGCTGTCAGTGCTTCTGCCTTCGCTCCTTCTGGTGTACATGGAGCTACCGGATGCTGTTGTGCGCGGAGTGTTGCGGAAACTCTGGCCGTCAGCGGCAGAACGTTTACCGTAAGCAACATCTTGATAGTAGTTGTTAGGATGTCCCGGTCCGGGATAATATCCGTTATAATACCAGGGATTCCAATAGTTGTAGTACCATCCGCCGTATCCGTAGTACCAGGGATCGTACCAGCCATAATTCCAGCCGGTGTACCATGGATCATACCAACCGTTGTACCAGGGACTATACCACCCGGAGTACCACGAGTAATAGGGATAGCCGTAATAGGGATATCTGAATGAACCCCACCAGGGATTGTACCAAGGGGAGTTCCAAACACCGTAATCAACATAGAAGGTGTAGGTAGGACTGTCAAATTTCCTCAATCTTTCTGCATAAGATGTTTCCTCATCCACAAGGTAGTAGTTACCTTCCTCGTCCTCCAAAATATATGATTGCGGTTTCTTTATAGATTCGTGCAACTCTTTGTTTGATGCAACCATTGCAGCCCTTGATTCGCGCGTGGGCCTGTAGTATATGCCGTCATCAAATGATGCGGAAGAATAATAGCTTGTGGTTCCACAAGAGCTTAGCACCATTGTAACGGCTATAAGAAACAGATAGAAAACTTTGTTTTTCATTTTTACCTCCTGTGTTAGATAATTTTGTACTTTTGCAGTCGCATTTCATTACAAATATATCAATTTTTATACCAAATACAACAAAATAATGGCAAAAGAAGTAACAAATAGGGAAGAAAATTACTCTCAATGGTACAACAATCTGGTGTTAAAGGCGGATCTGGCTGAACAGTCGGCAGTTAGAGGGTGTATGG
>JAAZEZ010000050.1 GCA_012511975.1 Bacteroidales bacterium
GGTCTATATGTATATGGATAACTTCTCATCAGCACTTACCTGTTTCAAGAATATCATCGACAGTAATGCCTATACACTCTACACTCCTGAAAAATGGGTAGCTTCCTGGAAAACACAGTTCGGTAGCGAGTCCATCTTCGAGCTTGCAATGTATCCCAATGAGGGAGATCTTGGTGCCAGCTCCCTTGGAGTACGCTACAGTCGCAGGGAACATGCCCATAATAGTGCATATGGCTACTTCATGGCCAGTACATACTGGAAAAACATCATGGGTGAGAATGATGTCCGTTGGGGTATCATGACTTATGATCACCTGAGGGGCGAGGAGGCACGAAGCGACTGGGACGATTGCTGCTACAAATATCTGGGTTCTCCGGATCTGGCCGGTGACGGCAAGAGTACGTACACTGCAGTAAATATCAAGGTTATCCGTCTTTCGGAGATCTATCTGCTTGCTGCTGAATGTGCTCTCAAGAGCGACAAAGGTGCTGCCGCAAATTATCTCAATGCTATTTCAAAGCGCGACCCCGACAGACCTGCCTGGACAGCTTCAACTATAAATGAAGATGCTGTTTACAATGAGTACAGAAGGGAACTTCTCGCAGAGGGTAAACTCTTCTTCGAGCAGATGCGCCAAAACAGGAAGGTGACATTTGAGGATGATGCATGGGGTTTCGGTACTACTTCCCAGTATCGTGACAAGACCATTGACAGGACATTCTTCAGAGCAATTCTTCCAATAGGCATTGATGAGATTAACTCTAACCCTGACATCTATCAGAATCCAGGTTACTAATGCCTTAATATGATCAGGGATGATTCCTGAATTAAAAAAGCCGGTTTTACCGGCTTTTTTTAATGAACGATAGATTATTCCGGAAAAAATCTTAATATTGTAGTTTGCGAACAGAAAACTAAAGCAAATCATAATATATGCATACATTTTATATAGATGAAAAAATTCATTGCCTCTCGGATGTAAAGACATTATTGGAGCCGGACTGTCGAATCGAGTTGGGCCACGAGGCTATGGAGCGCATAACAAGGTGTCGTGATTACCTTGACAAGAGGATGGAAAATCAGGTTGAGCCGATATATGGTATAACCACCGGCTTCGGTTCTCTTTGCAATGTGGTAGTAGGTGCGGCAGATCTCTCGAAACTTCAGGAAAACCTTGTTATGTCGCATGCTTGCGGTACAGGTGATGAAGTAAAAGAAGATATTGTGCGGTTGATGTTGGCGTTAAAGATTAAATCCCTTTCATACGGCTATTCGGGAGTGAGACTTGAAACGGTGCAACGCCTTGTGGATTTTTTCAATCACGGGGTAACACCGGTGGTTTATAGTCAGGGCTCTCTCGGTGCCTCCGGTGACTTGGCACCGCTGGCAAATATGTCTCTTCCTTTACTTGGAATGGGAGATTTTGATTATCGAGGGGAAAGATATGCCGGCGAAGAACTGGAAACTATTTTCGGCTGGCAGCCGCTAAAACTCTCATCTAAAGAGGGACTGGCTTTGCTGAACGGTACCCAGTTTATGCTGGCACATGCACTTTGGGCACTCTGTCACGCAAAGAGACTCTCTTCGCTGGCCGACAAAATTGCCGCTCTTTCCATTGATGCTTTTGACGGCAGGATTGATCCATTTACTCCCGGAGTGCATGAAATCAGACCTCATTCGGGACAAATCACCACTGCGGAGATGATAAACATCTATTTGGAAGGTAGTGAAATCATCAACCGTAAGAAAGAGCATGTTCAGGACCCCTATTCCTTCAGATGTGTGCCGCAGGTACATGGAGCCACTAAAGATGCGCTATCACATATAGAAGGAGTCTTTATCACTGAGCTTAATTCAGCCACCGATAATCCCACTATCCTTCCGGATGAGGATTTGATAATCTCTGCGGGCAATTTTCACGGACAGCCACTCGCAATCAATCTCGACTTCCTGGCCATAGCGATGGCCGAACTGGGTAGCATTTCAGAGAGGAGAACCTACCAGCTGATCGCAGGTAAAAGAGGACTTCCCTCTTTTCTCATCGCGCATCCGGGCCTCAATTCGGGGTTTATGATACCTCATTACACCGCTGCTTCCATCGTGAGTCAGAACAAACAGCTCTGTACTCCCGCATCCGTAGATACAATAGACTCTTCGCAGGGTCAGGAGGATCACGTGAGCATGGGAGCCAATGCTGCTACCAAGTGTGTCAAAGTGATACAAAATGTTGAATCTCTTTTGGCAATCGAACTGATGAATGCAGCTCAGGCGCTGGAGTTCCGTAGGCCGCTTCGTACCTCACCGATACTGGAGGAGTTCGTTGCCGAATACCGCGATGCCGTGCCCTTCATTGACGAAGATGAGGTGATGTATCACCATATCAGACGCTCAATCATATTCTTGAGAAACCAGAAATAATTCCTGTTATGTCATCTCTTTTGATTGTAAATATTGGAAAGTTGGTACAGGTGAGGGAGCGGACACACTCTCCACTAAGAGGCGCTCAGATGGATATCCTGCCGGTAATTGATAATGCTTTTTTGCTTTCCGAGCAGGGGAAGATCTCTGCTTTCGGCTCTATGTCGGAGCTTCCTCAGTACTCTCTTCGCAATGCCGAGAAAGTGATTGATGCTTCCGGGAGAATGGTGCTTCCGGCTTTTTGTGATTGCCATACCCATTTGATCTATGCCGGCAGCAGAGAGATTGAGTTTATAGATAAAATCCGCGGGCTTTCCTATCAGGAGATTGCGGCCCGAGGTGGCGGAATCCTCAATTCAGCCCGTTTGCTGCACGAGACCTCTGAAGAGGAACTTTTCCGTCAGGCAATGGTGCGGGTGGAGGAGGTTATGCACATCGGTACAGGTGCTATTGGGATCAAGAGCGGATATGGCCTTACTACGGAAGATGAGCTCAAGATGCTGCGTGTAGCACGGTGCATTGCCGAGGAATCTCCGCTTACGGTAAAAGCTACTTTTATGGGAGCGCATGCCTTTCCGGAGAGGTACCGTGATAATCATGAAGGATACGTAAGAGAGGTAATAGACGAGATGATACCTGCTGTAGCGGCTGAGGGTCTTGCCGAATATATAGATGTGTTTTGCGAAGAGGGATTCTTCTCGATAGAGGAGAGTGACAGGATACTTGCAGCAGGTAGAAAGTTTGGCCTTAAGGCTACTGTACATGCCAACCAGATGAGCGTTTCAGGTGGTGTAGAACTTGGAGTAAAATATGACGCCGCCTCGGTTTCTCACCTTGAGTTTGCAGGTGATGAGCAGCTTGAAGTCCTGGAGAAGTCAGAGACCATAGCCAATCTCTTGCCGGGAGCTACTTTTTTCCTCAATATGGAATATCCTGATGCCCGCAGAATGCTGAATTATGATATTCCGGTGGCACTTGCCACCAACTACAACCCGGGTTCCTGTCCCTGTGGAGATATGAAATTTATGATGGCTTTGGCATGTATGAATATGAAGATGACTCCGGAAGAGGTAATCAATGCCGCCACACTCAATAGCGCATTTGCAATGGGGCTGGGAGAGACGCACGGCAGTGTCACCATCGGTAAAGCTGCCTCGCTGATAATCACCAGACCAATACCTTCGCTGGAATTCATCCCCTATGCTTTTTCCACCCCATTGGTGGAGAATCTGATACTTGACGGAAAGATTGTTATATAATAATAAATATAAAAAACACCATTATGAAGAGCTACAACACACCATTGGGCGAGTTGAAGATTGAACTCTTCGGCCACGCCGCAGTACATTTCACTATTAATGGCAAGAATTGGTATCTTGATCCATACTGCGATGTCTGCTCTTTTGAAGGCAAGGCTCCCGCAGACTTTATTCTGATCACACATGACCATTATGATCACTATGACGAGGAGGCCCTCGTGCATATTGTACAAGATCATACCATCCTGGTTGTGCCTCCGGTGGTACCCAGAAAACATTATAACTATGAGGTACTGAAGAATGGCGATAGCTGTACTTTGGATGGGGTTACAATCACAGCTGTACCAGCCTATAATATCAACAATCTAAATGATCAGGATCAGCCTTTTCATCCCGAAGGAGTCGGCAACGGATATATTCTGGATTTAGGAGGTTTTAAGATCTATTTTGCAGGAGATACAGAGTTCATTCCCTTTATGAAAACTCTTAAGGATATCGACATTGCATTTCTTCCCAAAAATCTTCCCTACACAATGCCGGATGCTGAGTTTGTAAGGGCGGCCAATACGATAAAACCCGCTGTTCTCTATCCTTACCACTATTTCGAGCTCAACCCTAAGGCACTGAGGGCGGAAATTGATCCTCAGATTAAGATGGTTATGAATGGACATGATTACTAACGAATAGATAATAATATTAAATACTTAGAATGACACGTAAAATCATAGAATGCGTCCCCAATTTCAGCGAAGGACGCGATATGCAGGTAATTGGCCAGATTACGGCCGAAATTGAGAAAATAGAGGGAGTCAGTCTCCTTGATGTGGACCCGGGCGCAGCTACAAATCGTACGGTAGTAACCTTTGTGGGCACTCCTGAAGCAGTTGTTGAGGCGGCTTTCCAGGCCATTAAGAAGGCCGGCGAGGTTATAGATATGCGTCACCACCATGGCGAACATCCCCGTATGGGTGCCACAGACGTATGCCCTCTCGTACCGATTGCAAATATTACTATGGAAGAGTGTGTCCAACTGGCACGTGATCTGGCTAAAAGAGTGGGTGAGGAGCTTGGAATTCCTGTATATTGCTATGAAAATGCGGCATTTCGTCCCGAAAGGCGCAACCTTGCCAATTGTCGCGCCGGCGAATATGAGGGCATTGCCGATAAATTTATGGACCCTAATTGGAAACCTGATTTTGGTCCTACCGTATTCAATGATAGAGTAGCACACACCGGCTGTACGATGATTGGAGCGCGTAATATACTTGTGGCAATCAACTACAATCTCAACACTACCTCTACCCGTCGTGCAAATGCCATTGCTTTTGACGTGAGAGAAAAAGGAAGAAAAAAACGCGAGGGTGATCCGATTACAGGAAAGGTGGTAAGAGATGAAAACGGCAAGGAGGTCTGGATCCCCGGTACTCTTAAGGGCTGTAAGGCAATCGGATGGTACATCGAAGAGTATGGTATCGCACAAGTATCGATGAATGTGACCGATATTTCGGTGACTCCGGTTCACGTGGCATTTGATGAAGTATGCAGGAGTGCGCAAAGTCGCGGTATTCGTGTGACAGGCTCCGAAATTGTGGGCCTTATACCCAAAAAGGTACTTATAGATGCTGGTAAGTATTATCTTAAAAAACAGAAACGCAGCCTTGGTGTTTCAGAGAATGAGATTATCAAGATTGCAGTAAAATCAATGGGTTTGGATGACCTTAAGCCCTTCAATCCTCGCGAAAAGGTGATAGAATACCTGATGGAAGATGCGGAGGCGGTAGATGCTCCCCGCAAATTGGTGAATATGACGTGCGCCGGTTTCGCATTTGAGACTGCGAGTGAATCTCCTGCGCCTGGCGGAGGTTCCGTTTCGGCCTATATGGGGGCTCTGGGTGCGGCTCTGGGTACAATGGTAGCCAATCTCTCTTCTCATAAGCCGGGGTGGGATGCCGATTGGGAGAAGTTTTCGATTTGGGCTGAGCGAGGTGAGCTGATTGTAGAGCAGATGCTCCATTTGGTGGATGAGGACACAAATTCATTCAACCGTATAATGGATGCGTTCGGCCTGCCCAAGGGCTCCGATGAGGAGAAAGCAGCCCGCATGACAGCTATCCAGGCTGCTACACTTTATGCTACACGTGTGCCTTTGGAAACGATGAAAACAGCATTTTCTGCCTTTGATCTTCTGGAGGCTATGGCCTCTGAAGGCAATCCCAACTCTGTGTCAGATGCAGGCGTGGGAGCTCTGGCCGTCTGGTCGGCAATACATGGTGCCTGGCTTAATGTCAAGATAAATGCTGCCGACTTAAAAGATCGCGCTGTGGCGGATGCTCTCCTGGCAGAGGCTGCCTCAATTGCAGCCGATTCCGATATTCGTCGTGATCGTGTGATCGCCCTATGCGATGAGAAAATCTGATAGCACATTATTCTTACTTAACCTAATTATATAATGATGAGACCGAACGCCTCATTTGATGAGAATGAACTCAGATATCTGAAACTGTTGTCGAAAAGTTTTCCGACAATAGCAGAGGCCTGTACTGAGATTATGAATCTCCAGGCAATACTCAATCTTCCTAAGGGCACTGAACACTTTCTGACTGATATTCACGGTGAATATGAGGCGTTCCGCCATGTTTTGAAGAATGCTTCAGGTTCCATAGAACGCAAGATTAACGATGAGTTCGGGGACACGTTGCGCGAGAGCGTGAAACGGGACTTGTGCACTTTGATATGTTATCCGGAAGAAAGACTTGCGATTGTCAAATCAAGAGAGGACAATATTGACGAATGGTACTTGGTTACCCTTATACAGCTGGTGAAAATGTGCCAGAGAGTCTCTGTCAAGTACACACGTTCGAAGGTTCGCAAAGCGCTACCCCCAAAATATTCCTATATTATAGAGGAGTTGATGCACGAATCTCTCTCAGACCCCAACAAGCAGGCTTATCTTAATAATATCCTTTCCAACATTATCGAACTTGATAGGGCCGATGATTTCATAATCACTCTTTGTGATGTGATTCAGCGACTGGTGATAGATTCCCTCCATATAGTTGGGGATATATATGACAGGGGCCCGGGTGCTCATATTGTAATGGAAACTTTGATGCATTATCACGATGTGGATATACAGTGGGGCAATCACGACATTCTATGGATGGGTGCTGCGGTAGGTAATATCAGTTGTATAGCAAATGTAATACGTATCTGTTTGCGCTACGGCAATCTTAGAATCCTTGAAGATGGATATGGTATTAATCTGGTACCGTTGGCGACATTTGCAATGGAAACTTATGGTAATGATCCTTGCGATGCTTTCCAGCCTCGTCTCAAGTTTGCAGATGATAAACATAGCAATAAGAGCACGCATCTGATTGCTCAGATGATGAAGGCCATTTCCATTATTCAGTTCAAATTGGAGGCGGATATTATCAAGCGCCGACCTGAGTTTGATATGGCTGATCGCAACCTTTTGCACCTGGTCAATTATGAGAAGGGTACAGTTATGGTATACGGAAAAGAGTATCCGATGCTTGACACCAATTTCCCTACTGTGGACCCGACCAATCCTTATCGTCTTACCCCTGAAGAAGAGGAACTTGTGGGCAAATTACACCGCTCATTTGTTCATTGTGAGCGTCTACGCAGACATATTGAATTTCTGTTAAGTGACGGTAGTCTCTATCTGGTTCGCAATGGTAATTTGATGTTCCATGCCTCTATGCCTCTCAATGCTGACGGCAGTTTTAAAAGTGTGAAGATAGATGGAGTTGCGTATGCAGGAAAGGCTTTGATGGATAAAGTGGATAGTTTGATCAGGAAGGCTTATTTTGGAGAACAGGGCACTCCGGAACATATCTTTGCCGTCGATTATATGTGGTATATCTGGTGCGGTCCCGATTCGGTGGCATTTGACAAAGGAAAGATGACTACATTCGAACGTTGTTTTATTGCAGACAAAGAGCCTCAAAAAGAGCCCAAAGGCCACTATTATATCCTTCGTGAGAATGAATCGGTCTGCGATATGATTTTGGACGAATTTGGTGTCAAGGGCGTCAATCGTCATATCATTAACGGTCATGTGCCGGTCAAGACCATTAAGGGTGAGTCTCCAATCCGTGCAGGTGGCAAGATGTTGATTATCGACGGCGGTTTTTCGCGCGCATATCAGGGGGAGACCGGTATTGCGGGTTATACGCTCATATTCAATTCACGGGGAATGCAACTGGTGCAGCATGAGCCTTTCACGTCAACTCGCCAGGCCATTGAACATGGTGTTGAAATAAAGGGGACACGACTTTTTGTTGATTTCAACAAAGAGAGAATGCTTGTCAAGGATACTGACAATGGAGAGGAGATTCGTGGTCAAATTGCCGCTCTGCTCCGTTTGGTTGAGGCCTATCGTAATGGTCTCGTCAAAGAGAGATAGAACAGTTAAAGTTAAATCGCAGGTTAATGTAAGCAATTATATATAATAGTTTGCAACAATTTTTCCAGGTGTACGTCTTACTTAATAGTAGCAACTGTTTTTGACCTATGAACCAGCTATTCAACAAGATGCTTTTTGCGACAATATTTCTGTCGCTCTCCTTCGCTAATTTTTTAGTTCAGGCGCAGACTCAGAATTTACCTCAGACAATTAAAGGAAGAGTGGTTGATGAAAACAATCTCCCTCTGGCTTACGCTAATGTAGTGCTTCTCAAAGTGGATTCCACTTATGTCATTGGTACAGTAACAGACACTTCCGGACTCTTCTCTCTTGATCTGACAAACGAACCAGACCTGCTCCGGATTTCATTTGTAGGATATGATACAAAATGTGGCATTGTGGAGAGTGCTGATCTCGGTACTATACAGTTGCAACCCGGTTCTCAGATACTATGTGGGGCATTAACTAAGGGTCAACTCCCTAAAACAGAGCTCCGTGATGATGCTTTCGTCACTCCTATTAAGGGCTGTGTACTTTCCAAAGTGGGTTCGGCAAACGATGTGCTCCAAAGGCTCCCCGGAGTTATCCGCAAAAACGGCACTTTCGAAGTTTTTGGCAAAGGCACACCTTTGATTTACATCAACGGACGTATGGTGCGTGATAACACCGAACTGAAACATCTCAATTCGGAAGAAATTCTTGAGGCTGAGGTAATCACAAACCCGGGTGCTCGCTATGACGCCAATGTAAAAGCTGTAATCAGGATTAATACAATTAAGAAACAGGGTGACGGATTCAGCTTTGACCTCCGTTCAAGCACCTATATCCATCACGGCAAATTGGATTGGGTGGAACAGATAAATTTCAACTATAGATATAACAATCTGGACATCTTTGCATCTCTGGGCTATAGTAAAACAGCGCTTGATTCTTTTTCTGAGATAACTCAAAGCCTTCAGTCAGAAAATCTGCTGGAATTGCAAAAGAAATTGACATATAGCAACAAAGTACGAACTATGACTCCCATCTTAGGATTCAACTATCAGTTTAATCCTAACCACTCCATCGGATTCCGCTACTATCCCTATGCGTTTTTGGGAGGTACTTCGATGCTGGATCTTCATATAAGAACCTACTTAGATGGGACCCTTGATGACAATGTTAAAATACCTGCGGATGGTAAAAGTTTCGCGGGTGTTACCCAGCGGGCAAACGTTTACTACAACGGTACTATTGGAGAACTCAATATTGACTTTAATGCCGATGTTCAGAGTGGAGGAGCACTTGATAGCATAGTCTTTAAGGAGCAGAGCGAAATGAAGGAGAGCCGTGATGTGCATACCATCAACGGTATGGCAAACAGACTTATGGCCTCTAAACTCGTGCTCACCTATCCGTTGTTCGGAGGAAATCTCTCTGCTGGAAGTGAGTACACCTGGACAGAATATGAGGAAGATTATCGCAACCCTGAAAAATTGGTGCCCACCATTGATAATATACTAAGCGAGCATAATGTTGCTGCTTTTGCGGAGTATAGCCGTCCACTTCCCTTTGGTTCTTTTTCTGCCGGAGTGCGGTATGAGCATGTGGATTTCAGTTTCGAAGAAAATGGAAAGTACGACGAAGAGAGGAGCTGTAAGTACAACCATTTTTTTCCCCATGCTTCGCTGAGTGCAGTTGCAGGTCCTGTTCAGTTGCAGTTGAGTTATATTGCTAAGGCCCGTCGTCCCCTCTATCACCAATTGACCAATATATCCTCCTATTTGGGCAGGTACGGCATTTCCAAAGGAAATTCCACACTCAAACCACAAATAAGCCAAGACCTCTCTTTTTCTGCGGTCTGGAATTTTATGCAGCTATCCGCCAGCTACCAGGTTTTCAAGGATGCCATTATAAACGCAGCTACGGCTCAACCGGATTTGCCTAATATTATTGTGCTTCGTCCTATTAACTACGGTAAAAATTTTCCTATGATTAACGCAAGAGTATCGGCCACCCCGACCATTGGTGTTTGGACGCCTCGTATTTCTCTTGGTGTTCATAAGCAGTGGCTTACGCTTAGCTATCTGGGAGAGGCTGTCGAACTGACAAAACCGGTTTTACTTTTTGCTTTGGGCAATACTTTCACTTTCCCCAAAGGTTTTATGCTCAACGTGGATTATAATTTCCAGGGGAAGGGGCATATTTTAGTTTTTGAGATGGTCAAACCAATGCATCAACTTGATATATCTCTGCGCAAATCTTTCTTCAATGATGCTCTTATAGTGGAACTGAGGGGTATAGATCTCTTTGCTCTCAGAGAGGAGAATACCCATCTCTACAGCGGGGTGTATCAGATACTAGAGAGCAAGCGCCTCGATGCCAACGAGTTTGTCATTACCATCCGCTACAACTTCAATAGCGCAAAGAGCAAATACAAAGGTGCGGGTGCCGGTGAAAGAGAGAGGAACAGGTTATAAAGCCTTATATTCCTACTTTTTTTTATCTTTGCCGCTGTTACTAAAACCTTATTAAGATGAAAGCATACGTTTTTCCCGGACAGGGAGCACAATACCCAGGAATGGGAAAGGAGCTCAATAGCAGTTCCGACCGCGCAAAAGCTCTTTTTGAGCAGGCAAATGACATATTAGGATTCAGAATTACCGATATAATGTTTGAGGGTGATGCCGAGGCCCTGAGAGCCACTAAAGTGACCCAGCCTGCGGTATTCCTCCATTCGGTAGTGGCAGCACTTTGCAGCGATCTTCCGGCTCCTGATATGGTGGCAGGACACTCTCTGGGCGAGTTTTCAGCTCTTGTAGTATCAGGTGCTCTCAGTTTTGAAGATGGTTTGAGACTGGTTTCTCTCAGAGCAAAGGCTATGCAAAAGGCTTGTGATCTCAATCCCGGTTCTATGGCAGCCATCATCGCTGCAGATCCGGAGCTTTTAGAGCGTATCTGCAGCGAAACTCCAGGCATAGTGGTTCCCGCTAACTATAACAGCGAGCAACAGACTGTAATTTCAGGTGAGACTTCTGCTGTAGAAAGCGTTGTTGCAGCTCTTAAGGAGGCCGGGGTGCGCAAATGTGTGATGCTTCAGGTGGGTGGAGCCTTCCACTCTCCCCTTATGGAGCCTGCCCGTGTAGAGCTGGCGGGAGCAATAGATAAAACGCCCTTTTCCACACCCATCTGCCCGATTTACCAGAATGTAGATGCCCTGCCCAATACAGATCCTGACCGGATTAAATCCAATCTGCTTATGCAACTCACCTCTCCGGTGAGATGGGTGGATATCATGCTAAATATGGTGGCAGACGGAACAACTCAATTCACCGAAATAGGCCCGGGTAATGTACTTCAAGGGCTCATAAAAAAAACAGCCCCTGACGTGGAACTGTTTTCAATAACCTGATTGGCTGCGTTGTTCGGATCTCTATTTGAGGTATTCAAATAGGGCTCTCACATCATCCATATTCTCAAAGTCCACTTTGTTTTCTTTGAGGTATGCTTTTATCTCATTTTTCTTTGATGGGAAACACTTCATCATGTACCTCTTTGTGGCATAACTGAATTTGCCGTTACGTCCCAGATAGGGAGTTACCCTGTAGGTGTAAGGGGTATTCACATGTTGGGCAAGTTCATATCTTTGTCCTTCAGTTGAAATAGAACTGATGGTTGTTACTGATGTGGTTACGGCTGATGTTCCAAAAGCGCCTTTCTTCTCCGACTCCAGGAATTTTACTCTTTTTACGCATCCGAGAACTACATCACCCACCATGTCGAGCAGCTCCACAAATCCCTGTGAAGTCTGAACAAAAGAATACCCTTTGACCGATCCGCGGTCTATATTGTTCTGATTGACAACCTCCTGTATCTCGCCATCGGGAGAGATAAAGAGAAGTTTCTGTGTGATGGTACTGATATTGAGTGGGGCATTGGCGGTACGTCCATCTTTAAATACAACCATCCCTGCCGTGAAATCGGGTAGAGCATACTTGACGCTATCAAGCAAATACTGGGTCATGTCTTCGCCTTTTTTGTGCTGAATCATATCCTGGGCTTGGGTGCTCAGCGCGAAACAGGCGGTAAGAATAATCATCAATGTACGTTTCATAATCTTAAAATTGATAGTGCAATTTGTTTGAATAGTAAAAATAGACATTAAATTTTCTTATCCCAAAAAAAATCCATATTTTTGAATCTTGTTATTAAAAAATAGGTTAAATAAGGTACAGTCCTTCACAAAGTTAAGATTTATAACAAAAACGGGACAAATCAATAAAAAAACATTAAAATCAAATGGCAAAAGAGAAAAAATTCATCACCTGTGACGGCAATTATGCTGCCGCCCATGTTGCTTACCTTTTTAGTGAGCACGCTGCTATTTACCCTATCACTCCCTCTTCGACAATGGCAGAGTACATTGACGAGTGGGCAGCATTCGGAAAAAAGAATATGTGGGGTGAAACGGTTAAAGTTACTGAAATGCAGAGTGAAGGTGGCGCAGCAGGAGCTGTTCACGGATCCCTTCAGGCAGGTAGCCTGACATCAACATTCACAGCCTCCCAGGGCCTTCTCCTGATGATCCCCAATATGTACAAGATCTCAGGAGAACTTCTTCCGGCAGTATTTCATGTATCAGCCAGAGCACTTGCTGCACAGGCCCTATCTATTTTCGGAGATCATTCCGACGTGATGAGCACCAGACAGACGGGATTTGCACTCATTGCATCTGCCAGTGTGCAGGAGGCAATGGATATGGCAGCTGTAGCCCATCTTTCGGCCATCAAGTCAAGCATCCCGTTCTTACATTTCTTCGACGGTTTCAGGACCTCACACGAGATCCAGAAAGTAGAGTTGCTCGAGGCTGAAGACCTCAAACCGCTGGTTAGCGATAAATCTCTTGCAAAATTCAGAGAAAGGGCATTGAATCCTAACAAACCCGTTACCAGAGGCACGGCACAAAACCCTGACGTTTATTTCCAGGCACGTGAGGCTGCGAATCCTTACTATGATGCAGTTCCCGACATTGTTGCAAGGTATATGGGCGAAATCACCGAACTGACCGGTCGCCATTATCTTCCTTTCGATTATTATGGTGCACCCGATGCTGAGAATGTGATTATTGCAATGGGTTCCGTATGCGAAACTATAAAGGAGACTATCGATTATCTTGCTGAAACCAAGGGCGAGAAGCTTGGTCTGATCACAGTGCGTCTTTACAGGCCTTTCTCAGCTAAATATTTCCTAAGGGTTCTTCCTAAGAGCGTTAAGAGGATTGCAGTACTTGATCGTACTAAAGAGCCCGGATCACTCGGCGAGCCCCTCTACATGGATGTGAAAGCAATTACTGCCGATTTGGGCGAAAATGCTCCCCTTGTTGTTGGTGGTCGCTACGGTCTCTCTTCCAAGGATACCAGCCCTGCACAGATTATAGCTGTATTTGACAATCTCAAGCTCAGAGAGCCTAAGAATGGCTTTACAATCGGTATCGTAGATGACGTGACCTTCAAGTCACTTCCTCTCAAAGAGGAGATTTCCCTTGCAAAGAAGGGTACATATGAGTGTAAATTTTATGGTCTGGGTTCTGACGGTACTGTTGGTGCTAACAAGAATACCATTAAAATTATAGGTGATAACACTTCTAAATATTGCCAGGGTTATTTTGACTATGACTCTAAAAAGTCAGGTGGCTATACCTGTTCTCACCTGAGATTTGGTGACAGCCCTATCCGTGCCCCCTATCTCGTGTCTACTCCCGATTTCGTGGCTTGCCACGTGCCTTCCTACCTCTACAAATATGACGTACTTAAAGGCATTAAAAAGGGTGGTATACTCCTCCTTAATAGCCTATGGGATACCGAGGAGACTTTCAATAGGATTCCCGATTTTGTAAAGAAAGAGATAGTTGCTAAAAAGCTTCGCCTCTTTCTGATCAACGCCACAAAGATTGCCGCTGAAATCGGTCTGGGTGGAAGAACTAACACTATCCTCCAGTCCGCATTCTTTAAGATTACCGGCATCATTCCCTACGAGGAGGCAGTTGACCATATGAAGAGGGCAATCGACGAGTCCTACGGTACTAAGGGTGAGAACGTCGTTAAGATGAACTACGCTGCTGTTGACCGCGGAGGTGAATATATCGAAGTTGAAATTCCTAAAGAGTGGAACAACGCTACAGGCCGTTTCGTACATGCTAACTACAACCGTCTTGCTCCCGAATGGATCCGCAATGTGGCTGACATCGTCAATTCTCAGGATGGAAATTCTCTTCCTGTGAGCACATTTGCCGGAGATATGGTAGATGGTACAATACCCAGCGGTACTGCAGCTTTTGAAAAGCGCGGTATAGCTGTTTTTGTTCCCGAGTGGCAACCTGACAACTGTATTCAGTGTAACCAGTGTGCTTATGTCTGTCCTCATGCAGCTATCCGTCCTTTCCTTATGACTGAGGAGGAGGCTAAGGCCGCTCCCGCAAGTATAAAGAAAGTACAGGGCAATGCCGCTTTCAAGGAGTACAATTTCACAATACAGGTTTCTCCCGCAGACTGTACAGGTTGCGGCAATTGCGCAGATGTTTGTCCTGCTAAGGAAAAAGCTCTGGTGATGAAGCTTTATGATACCCAGGAGGCAGAACAGGCCAACTTCGATTATCTCCACCACAATGTGGGTTATAAGGATAATGTGTCTCCTAAGGCACAGAATGTTAAAAATTCACAGTTTGCCCAGCCTCTCTTCGAGTTCTCCGGAGCTTGTGCAGGTTGTGGTGAGACTCCTTATATCAAAGTAATTACCCAGCTCTTTGGTGACCATATGATGGTTGCAAATGCCACCGGTTGTTCATCAATCTATGGAGCATCCTTCCCTTCTTCACCATACACCACCAATCACCATGGTCATGGTCCCGCTTGGGCCAACTCCCTTTTCGAGGACAACGCTGAGTTTGGCCTCGGTATGAGGTTAGGTAGCGAGAGGGTTCGTGATACTGTTGCAGCTCTTATGACTGAAGGTCTGGAGTGCAACAGCTGCACTTCGGATATGAAAGCCCAATTTGACAAGTGGCTAACCAACCGTGGTAATGCAGCAGTTACCCGTGAGGTACATGACGCTCTGGTGCCTATGATGAAAGATTGCGGATGTAACATCTGCAAGCAGCTCCTTGAGTTGCAGAACTTCATACCCGCTCGTTCACAATGGATTTTCGGAGGTGACGGCTGGGCATATGACATCGGTTACGGTGGACTTGACCACGTGCTGGCCTCAGGTGAGAATGTAAATGTTCTCGTACTTGACACAGAACTTTATTCCAATACCGGCGGACAATCATCCAAGGCCACTCCTGCAGGTGCGGTTGCTAAATTCGCTTCTTCCGGTAAGAGGGTTCGTAAGAAAGACCTCGGAATGATGGCTATCAGCTATGGATATGTATATGTAGCGCAAGTTGCAATGGGAGCCAGCCAGGTGCAGTTCCTAAATGCCATAAAGGAAGCTGAAGCTTATGACGGTCCTTCACTGATTATTGCCTATGCTCCCTGTATCAACCACGGTCTCAAGGCCGGTATGGGTATGAGCCAGAGAGAAGAGAAGAGGGCAGTTGAGTGCGGTTACTGGCATCTTTACCGTTACAATCCTACTCTTGAGGCAGAAGGCAAGAATCCCTTCTCGCTCGATAGCAAGGAGCCGGATTGGAGCAAATTCCAGGATTTCCTCAAGGGTGAGGTACGCTTCTCCTCACTATTGGCTACATTCCCTGAAAATGCCGCAGAGCTCTTCGCTAAGACTGAGGAGTTTGCAAAGTGGCGTTATAACACCTACAAGAGACTCGCAGGCAATGAGTAATTCTCATTTGCAGATGAGAATGCTCCCGTAGTTTAATGGATAGAATTGAAGATTCCGGTTCTTCCGGTTGGGGTTCGATTCCCCACGGGAGTACTATTCTGCAAAATTTAAAATCAGCCTCTTGAGGGGCTGATTTTAAATTTTGAGTTCTGAGTATGTAGTGTATAGTGGGTATTATAGGTGAGAAATTAGGTAATTCATCTATAAGATTTCAACACAAACTCAACTGTTAACTATATTACAACAACTTAAATAAATTTAGAGTACTCTAAAACTCTAAACTAAGAACTAATTACTATAAAACTTACTTAGAACTACATACTTCTAACTCAATACTAAAAAAGCGACTCGAAAGTCATCACTTATTGGAGCGAAGCGACTATGCAGCGCTTCTGCGATGCTTTTGTTCCCCAAGGGAACCATTAAAAGGAGGGGTAGATAGGGAGCGAAGCGACCCACCCAAAAGAGAAAAGCACCGTTACGGTGCTTTTCTCTTTTGGGTGGAAGATGGGATTCGAACCCACGACCCTCGGAACCACAATCCGATGCTCTAACCAGCTGAGCTACTACCACCATATCTCCTTACACTGTAAGGGACTGCAAATATAGACATTCTTTCGGATTTTTCAACAAATAATAGAAAAAAGGCTCCTTCAATTGGCTTGTGCTCCCTCAAACCAGACGGAAGCACTGTTACCGTTAGTATCTGTAACCACCAGACGGTGACGCCCTGGCTCAGGGAGGATCAGCATCTTGTGCTGGTTGCTTGATGTGGAGCCAATATAGCGATCGTCAATGTGCCAGTATAGGGTAGCTGATGGACTGGCATGCGCCGCGGAGAAGACTACTCCTTGACTCTTTCCATCGAGAGAAAGGGGAGCCGCCAACACCATGCCCTCCTGGGGATAGATAATCTCCACAATCTTGCTGCGCGATGAGCTCCCGCCGGATGCGAAATCTGGATGGAGAGGTGGTAGTCTGCGATAGTCCGGATGTGTGGCCATATAATACCATTCCTGTGAAGGAGGTAACACAAACCACGAACGTGTAACCATTTTGGCAGTGCTGTAACAATCACTGTTGACAATATATTTTTGGTCCTCACTCAGGTGGAGCAGACGGTGATAGGGGCAGATATCAGGTTTATGCTCATGTGGGGGTACCAAAAGCGTATCAGGAGTGAGGCCGGTGCCGATACAGCAGATATCGGATACCGGATGTCCGCTTAGTGGACAGACAGCAACCTCCTCAAGGTCGAGTACCGGTACCTCAAACCACCCGGTGGGAGGTAGGATGGAGAGTATTTCAAACATCACCGGTGCAGCGTAGCCGATACCGGTAAGATTGGGACGTCCCTCACCATTACAGTTGCCAACCCATACCCCAACAACATATTCGGGTGTAACACCGATACTCCAGGCATCCCTGTTGCCATAACTGGTACCGGTCTTCCATGCTACCTTGCGTGAAGAACTGAAACTTTGCAAGCTTCCTTCCTCCTCGGGTCTGCTGACTCCGGTAAGCACGTCGAAAGTACACCATACGGCTCCGGGTGAGAGAGGGGAGAGTGACGCTGCAGACTCTGCAAGGGTTGCCGCCATATCGCGGTAAGCGTACACCAGATCGATGAGACGAATCTCTGCACCTCCGAGAATCAGTGACAGGCCATAGTCTTCAGCACTGCGGTTGATCGTTGTAAATCCCATCTCTTTGAGGAGCAACAGGAACTTCTCCACACCATACTCCTGCAATAGCCTTACTGAGGGAACGTTGAGCGAGCGCCTGATGATGCTGTTGGCAGGCACCGCACCGTCAAAAGTGTGATTATAGTTGCTTGGAGTGAAATCCTTGTAGTGGGAGGGAATGTCCGGTACCAGCATAGTAGGGAGAATCTCTCCGTCATCAAGCATAGCAGCATAGAGAAAGGGTTTTAGAGTGCTGCCGCTGCTGCGTGGTGCCTGTACCACATCTACAGCTCTGCCGTGGCCTGCACTGCTTTCTTCGGGGTTGAGGTTGCCGCAGTAAGTGATGATATTACCGGTAGCCACATTCATTACGAGGGCTGCGATATTATAGACCTGATTGCTCTCAAAGAGTTCGATATGACGTTTAAGAATCTCCTCTGTACGCTCCTGGAGCCCTTTGTCAATATCACTGGCATATCGGCGGTCACCTCCCTCTTTGCGAAGAGTTTCCAGGTAGTGGTATGCAATATCGGGCATTGGGTAGGGTTTGTCGGGCAATGGCTCCTCCTTGGAGAGCATACATTCGGTGGCATCTATTATGCCTTTTTCAGCCATTTTGTCCAGCAGCCGGTTTCTCTTTTCGAGGAGGATGTCGCGGTTTTTCCCGGGATGTATAAGTGCAGGAGAGTTGGGGAGTACTGCAAGCATAGCGCTCTCAGCCCAGGAGAGTTCTTCAGCGGGTCGACCGAAATAGCGCCAGGAGGCCGCTTCAAGCCCCACCACATTGCCCCCAAAGGGGGCGTTTGACGCATACATCGCCAGGATTTTAGTTTTGGAATAGCGTAGTTCTAGCCTAACTGCCAAAAACATTTCGATAATTTTTTCCCCGATGGTTCGGGGACGATTATCCCTGCTCAAGCGTATGGTCTGCATCGTTATGGTGCTGGCACCGCTGCGGATATCACGTTCACGTAAATTTAGAACAATGGCCCTTCCGATGGCAAAAGGGTCTATTCCTAAATGGTATCTGAATCGTTTATCTTCGTATGTAATGATGGATCGGGCAAATTTTTCGGGTACTGTGTCAATTTGTGGAAATCGCCACTGGCCATCGGATGCAATTCTGGCTCCCAGCAATCTTCCGTCAGAGCTTTCAAGCAATGCACTTACCGGCTTATGGAAAATCTGACGTGGAAAGTAGATAACAACAAGCGCCGCAAGGAATGCGGCGCAGCAGAGTGCTAAAATTATTTTTTTCTTTTTGCTTTTGCCCATCAGAAAGCATACGATTTTTCAGTATATTTGCAAATATAATAATTAACCGAAAAATTATGAAACGACTAACTGCTTTTATCTCATTTACGGTATTACTTTTCCTTTCTGCAGTTTCCTGTGATCAGGGCAAAGGCGATTATGCATTATCCGTCTCTTCTGAAATCAGAACTACAGATCCCGTAGTTATCACAGTACCTGATGCTTACGTTATCAATGTAGGTGACAATACGCCCGATGAATTGAAAAAGTTGATTCAGATTACTCCAAAAAGGGAGTTTAGCGTATCACTGATTGATGAGCGTACTGTGGCTGTCTTCTTTGCAGAGCCACTGGATTTCAATTCCGAATACAAAATTCAGATTGACGCAGGTAAGTTGGTGGGTAAAAAATCCCGTAAAGTCAGTTATAATTTTAAGACATTGGCACCGGCCATCCTCTATGACCTGGGTCGGATTACCGTTTATCCCGACGTGGAGGATAAATATCATCTGGACATTGTCATAACTACTTCAGATCCCGTTGGCAATGATTATATCGAGAAAGGTATCGTCCTGAGTAAAGACTTTCCGGTCTCCTGGCAGCATTCGGATGATGGCCTTGTCCACCGGCTCTCCATCAATGATATACTTCCCGAGAAAAAGCAGTCCGTATTTACTATAAGCCGAAAATATGAGTTGTTCAATGATATGGGTTCCTGGTCATTCAATATTCCCGCCGAGGGTGTGTTTATGATAATTAGTGCAGAACCCTTACTTGACCCTTATCGCTATGAGGTAGTGTTCTCTTCTGCTCTAGATAAAAAACAGGTTATGGCCAATCTGGTCAAACTCCCCAATGCAGGAAAGCTCAGATTCCTTGTCGATAGGAATAAACTTACCATATATCCTACTGTTGAGGATGTACAGAAACAGACAGTTAATATCAGTAAACTTATAAAAAACGCCAAAGGTGAACAGCTCGGTTTCGACTGGGAGCAGACTTTTGATGTTCCTCAGAAAGAACCCTTTGTGAAATTCTCGACCAAAGGTGTGGTGCTGCCCTCATCCAATGGTAATAAACTCTTCTTCCAGTCACAGAACTATGCAAAAGTGCAGGTAAGAGTACACCGCATTTATGAAAATAACATGCTCCAATATCTCCAGTCTGAGCGACTTGACGAAAAGAGCAATTATGTTCTGGGACGTGTGGCTAAAGTTGTGGTTGATACAGTTTTAGTTTTGGCCGACCCTTCATCTGCCAAACTCAAGGGTGTGGCAAGTTACGGTCTAAATATCACTGATCTCATCAATGTTCAGAAAGGTGCTCTCTATCGTATCGGTATCAAGGGAGTCGAACCTCTTGTGGAGCAGGATTCGGATTATTATGAAAGCGATTATTATTTCGGCTCCTACGTTGATTATGATGAGAGGCATGTCAACATTCTCGCCTCTGACCTTGCTGTACTAGCAAAAGGGTCCGGAAAGGGCACATACACTTTCTTTGTGACAAATATCATTGATGCATCTCCCGTATCCGGAGCGAAAGTCAGAGTGTTCGATTATGTAAATCAAGTAATTGGCGAGGGCTCAACAAACAGCGACGGCAAAGTTGAAATCAAACTTTCCGATGAGCCACATACGGCTGTGGTTACCAGTGGCAATGACAAGAATTATCTCAAACTTACATACGGTGCATCTCTTTCGGTAAGTAATTTTGATGTCGGGGGAACTTCTGTTTCAGGAGGCCAGAAAGGTTTTATTTTTGGAGAGAGAGGTGTTTGGAGACCAGGCGACGACATCTATCTCACATTTGTTTCGATGCTGGACGAAGGTGTGTTACCCTCGGATCACCCTGTTACAGCAGTTTTGAGAAATCCTCAAGGGCAGATTATCCGTTCGATTGTCAACAACAATGGCTTTAACGGTATGTATGCGTTCAGGTTTCAGACGGCTGATACTGATCCTACAGGTCACTGGCAGGTGGATGTGACAGCTGGTGGTCAGACCTATTCAAAGAGTGTAAGGATTGAGACAGTCAAGCCCAACAAACTCCTTATTGATCTTCAGCTTGACGAAAAGGAGATAGTTCCCGTAGACTTAGTTAAAGGTGATCTTTCCGTAAAATGGCTTGCTGGATCTGCAGCGTCAGATCTTGAGGCAAGAATTGATGTCGAGTGCTTCCGTGGAGTTACGGAATTTGCCAAATACAAGAATTACGTATTTGAAGATCGTTCAAGAAGTTTCAGTCAAGCCACATACAATCTCACTCCGGGTCGGACAGATGCGTATGGACGTCTCTCTTTCAATTATAGTCTGAGCGGAATCGGTGAGCAGCCCGGTATGCTCAGAGCTGTATTTACCACGAGGGTGTTTGAGAAGAGTGGCGATTTCAGCATTGACTCCTACACTACCACTATTTCTCCCTACAGGACATATTTAGGTATAAATGTTCCCGAGGCTGAAGATTATTGGGGTGACCCATATCTTGATAAAAGCAAGACACATACCATCAAACTCGCTGCAGTTGATTACAAGGGCAATCCTGCAAGAGGTCGTGTTGATGCAGAGGTTGAGGTATACAAGATGGGCTGGAGTTGGTGGTGGGGTTCTTCCAGCAGTGAGCTGGCCTCCTATTCCAAAGATTCCTATAAAAAACCATATCGTACTTTCAAGGCTTCCATCGTAAATGGAGAGGGTTCTTTCCAGTTGTCATTTTCAGAGGATTCAGGATACTATTTCATAAGAGTGATCGATCCTCAGGGCGGACACGCCACTTCATATGTCACACAGGTTTATACGGGCGATGAAAAGAGTGCTGATGCCGGCAGTGAATCGGCGACCCGTCTCGCCACTTCTCTTGATAAAGATAAATATAAGGTGGGTGAAGATGCAAAGCTTACCATTCCTTCCGCACCCGGAGCAAGGGTACTTGTTTCCATTGAGAAGGGAGAAAGTGTGCTAAAAACTTTCTGGTTAACATGCTCCGACACCAAGACTACTATCCGTATCCCGATTGAGAGCGGAATGACTCCGAATGTCTACGCTTCGGTTACCCTGATTCAACCTCACAACACCACTATTAATGATGCTCCTATCCGTCTGTTTGGAATTCAGAGGATAATGGTAGAGGATGATGCTACGCACCTCAATCCCCGGATCGGCATAGCCGACGAGATACGTCCCGAAAGTAAGGTTACATTTACTGTTAGTGAGCGTGACGGCCGTCCAATGAGCTATGTTGTAGCTTTGGTGGACGAGGGATTGCTTAGTCTTACCAGATTCAAGACCCCTAATCCATGGGATAGTTTCTATGCTACTGAGGCACTCGGAGTCCGCAGCTGGGACCTCTACGATCTTGTGATTGGTGCTTACGGTGCAAGGATGGAACAGATGTTTGCCATTGGAGGTGACGGTGAGGTTGAGGAGATTGCAGCCGCAAATAAGGCTGAGAGGTTCAAACCCGTATCTATTTTCCTTGGCCCTTATTCTGTAAAATCCAGAAGCAAGCAGAGTCACGAAATAACTCTTCCCTCCTACATCGGCAACCTCCGTGCGATGGTAGTAGCCACCGATGGCAAGGCACAGGGCTCTGCAGAGAAGAATGTGGCGGTAACCAAGCCGTTGATGGTACAAAGCACTCTCCCCAGAGTGATAGGTACCGACGAAGAGGTAGAGATACCCATCACTGTCTTCGCCACAAAGAGCAACCTGGGTAAAGTAACCGTATCGCTCTCGACCAACGACTTACTTGATATTTCCGGATCTTCGTCCCAGACACTCAACTTCTCCGTTGCGGGCGAGCAAATGGCATTCTTCAAGGTGAAGGCCTCATCTGCTGAAGGCATAGCAAAACTCACAGCAAAGGCCAAATGCTCCGCAGATAATGCAGAGGAGAAGATAGAAATCGACGTGAGAGACCCCAATCCTCTCACTACCAATGCTCAGACCATTCTGCTGGCTGGCGGCAAGAGCCAAAAGGTGAAATTCGCACTCGCAGGCAAACAGGGCACCAATACCGCTTTCGTGGAAGCAAGCTCCATTCCACCTGTAGATTTGGGCTATCGACTGGAGTACCTGGTGAGATATCCCCACGGCTGCATTGAGCAAATTGTCTCTTCAGCTTTCCCCCAGCTCTATCTCGGAGCAGTTCAGACACTAACAGATGAACAAAAGAGTGAATGTGAGAACAATGTCAAGGCGACTATCACAAAGATCCCCTCTTATGCCCTCAACAATGGAGGAATGACATATTGGCCCAACACCTCTTCGTATGCATCAGCAAACACATGGGGTACCATTTATGCGCTTCACTTTCTGGTAGAAGCCGAGGCGAAGGGATATGCAGTACCGGCCTGGCTTAAGCGCGGTATGATTTCATTTGTCAAAGATGTAGCCTCTTCTAAATCCCAGAGTTATCCCTACCGTACATATGCTGCATATGTTCTTACACTTACAGGTACTGCGCCAAGAGGCGATATGAATCGTATGCGCAACGAAATAGATAATATGAACACGGAGTCTGGTTGGTTCCTTGCACTGGCATATGCCGCCGATAAGAAGAGTGATGTTGCAAAGAATATCATCTCAAAGGTATCCAACCGTCCGGCAGGTAAAATCGACAGATTTTCCTACTCATTCGAAAGTGAAGATAGGTTCAAAGCCGTTTCAGCCATTGCATATCGTCTTACAGGCAATAAACAGGAGGCATTTAAGTCCATAGAGACTCTCTCCAAATCATTAAATGATCGTAATCACTTTATGAGTACCCAGAGCACGGCCTGGGCATTGAATGCGGTGGCTGCTTATGCCGCACAATATTCGGAAGAGGGTGTCAATGTCACTGCAAAGGCAGGAAAAGAGAGTATCAATCTTAAGGACGATAAATGTATAGTACGTAGAACGTTGGATGTTGCAAAGGGTGAAAGTATAGACTTTGAGTTTACCAACAAGACAGATGCTCCTACTTATATAGTTATGAGTTCCACCGGGGTTCCGGCAAAGGGGCAGGAAATGGATTTTTCCAACGGACTTCGTCTTTCAGTGAGTTATACGTTGCCTAACGGTACACCCGTAGACCCATTCTCTCTTGCTCAAGGTACTGACTTTGTAATAAAGGCGCGTGTTACCAACACCAGTGCGACTGAGGACTACACCAATCTCATACTTTCTCAGATATTCCCTTCCGGATGGGAGATTGCTAATGACCGCACAACGGATTTTTATCAGGATTATCGCGATGATAGGGTATATTCCTACTTTAACCTCGACAGATCGGCATCAAAGGAGATAACTATTAGGGCAACGGCTACCTACAAAGGCAAGTTCTATCTTCCTTCAACCATCTGCAAGGCGATGTACGATGAAACAGTAAATGCATCAGTCAAGGGTGGCTGGTGCGAAGTGAAATAATAAAAGCAATATCAGATAGCTAAATGAAATCATTTAAAAGTTTTTTTAATCCCAGTTATGGTTATTTGAGAGCATTGGTTGGGATCGTGGCGGGTCTTGTGCTGCTTATCTGGCCCGATACGATGAAGGATGTCATAGTGCGTATCATCGGTGGACTCTTTTTGGTGATCGGCTGTGTTTCCCTTGTCATATATTTAATCAGTCGCAGAAAGGCTGAAAAGTCACAAGGAACCACTGACAAGGTTAAGGACAATTTTTTCGCAGTTAATGCTGTGCTGAGCATCATTTTCGGTGCTGTGCTTATCATTATTCCCAATGTGTTCGTGGGATTTCTGTTGATACTGCTTGGGGTTATTCTGGTGATTTTCGGTGTCGGCGAGATTGTTACATTCATCTCGGCGCACAAACATACTCCGATTCCCTGGTATATGTATGTGCTGCCCTGTATTGTGGCTCTTTGCGGGATATTCCTAGTATTCAATCCTCACGAGTCTCAGATTCTGATGTTCCGTCTTCTGGGCGCAGGTTTTTTGGGTTATGGTCTATTTGAACTCTATGCTACAATTAGGATTCGCAAAGCGATAAAAGAAAAATTGTCAGAGAGTTATGCTGATCCCTCCAAAGAGCTTGTAGAGGATGTGGATTACGAAGAAATAAAAGATTAATCTTTTTTGAGCATTTTTTTGTCCAATTAAAAAAATGTCTCTATATTTGCAGCCCGTTTCCTCAAAGGGAATGGAAGTTCTTTGATAATATTGGAAGACAAAAGTACAAGCAAGTACCGAATTTGTAACAAAATTCGAGCGAAACGTTAATTTTTTTGAAACCACTTCAAAA